>NZ_JACGWD010000110.1:0-8721 GCF_014077565.1 Pseudoalteromonas sp. 5Ae-yellow | reverse complement strand
TCCCTGCTTGTTGAAAACCTTGTTCAATGATTTCAGGGTCAAGAATTTCTGATAATTTTTCAAAGGTATGGTATCGGCTGCTTTCTTCAAGTGTTGCTTGCAGTGCTTGTTCTATATTCACAAAAAAATCCGTAGTTAGTTTCCTAACTACGGATTTTGCATGATCGTTTGGATCGGTCAACCGGTCAACCGGTCATTTTCTTAACTGATCGGCATTAAGCTATTTGCTCCTTTAAATATGATTCGCTATTATTTTAAAAAATAACTCAAAAGTATTTTTTAAAACTTAGGACCACCGCCACCCATCATCCCAGGTGGTAACATGCCTTTCATACCGCGCATCATTTTAGTCATGCCGCCTTTACCTTTCATCTTTTTCATCATTTTTTGCATTTGCGTAAACTGCTTAAGCAACTTATTAATCTCTTGTACTTGTGTACCAGAGCCTGCTGCTATACGTTTTTTACGCGAACCTTTGATGATTTCTGGACGTGCACGCTCTTTTTTAGTCATTGAGCTAATAATAGCTTCCATTTGGATAAATGTTTTGTCACCCATTTGGCCTTTAACAGCATCTGGTAAGTTAGACATACCAGGGAGCTTATCAAGCATCGACATCATGCCACCCATGTTTTTCATTTGCTTTAATTGATCAGCAAAGTCATCAAGGGTAAAACCGGCACCTTTAAATACTTTTTCAGCAACTTTAGCAGCTTGCTCTTTATCTACTTTCATTTCGACTTCTTCGATTAATGAAAGTACATCACCCATGCCTAAAATACGCGACGCTATACGGTCTGGATGGAAAGGCTCAAGTGCGTCAGTTCGCTCACCCACACCCATAAACTTAATAGGCTTGCCAGTGATATGACGAATCGATAAAGCTGCGCCACCACGTGCATCACCATCGGTTTTTGTTAATATAACACCGGTAAGTGGTAATGCTTCGTCGAATGCTTTAGCTGTATTCGCCGCATCTTGACCTGTCATTGCATCAACAACGAACAAGGTTTCAATTGGATTGATTGCTTTATGAAGATCTTTAATTTCATCCATCATGTTGCTATCAACATGTAGACGACCTGCAGTATCAACAAGTACTACATCTATAAATTTCTTTTTAGCATGTGAAATTGCAGCGGTTGCAATATCAACTGGTTTTTGCGAAATATCACTTGGGAAAAAATCAACATCAACTTCTGCTGCAAGCGTTTCTAGCTGTTTAATAGCCGCAGGACGATAAACATCGGCACTTACTACAAGTACTGATTTCTTTTTTCGCTCTTTTAAAAACTTAGCAAGCTTAGCTACACTGGTGGTTTTACCCGCACCTTGTAGACCCGCTACCATTACAACGGCTGGCGGTTGCGCATTTAGACTTAGCTCTTCATTAGCCTCACCCATTGCTTTTTCTAGTTCTTCACGCACTATTTTTATAAATACTTGGCCCGGGCTTAAGCTTTTTGTAACTTCAACCCCAACTGCACGTTCTTTAACTTGTTTTACAAACTCGCGAACAACAGGCAATGCCACATCGGCTTCTAAAAATGCCATACGCACTTCGCGAAGTGTGTCTTTTATGTTGTCTTCCGTCAGACGGCCACGGCCACTGATATTTTTTAAGGTTTTACCTAATCGTTCTTGGAGGTTCTCAAACATGTAACGGTTCCGATAAGACGTTTATATCAATCCATTTAAATTTTACGGTTAATTTGATTTTTCAATTAACCTAGATTGACTTATTAAGTTTCAATTAAAAGTAGTATACCGTATATGGCGCCTTACAATATAGTGTTCAAGTGCACCTTGTTGAGTTTCTTTTTTTAAGGTCTATGCATTTGCTTTGCTATAAAATACAATGGCTATATAACAACAAGGATTATTTTGTCTCAAATTAAGTGGCCCAAGCACAATGCTGATTATTAGTTTAACTATTATTGCCAGTTTATTTTATGTGTTAGCAACGTCTCACGTGCTTTCACGCCTGTTTCATCAACAAGGCCCTAGCCAAAAAGTAACCGTTATTTTAAGCACGGTTGCTATAGTGGCGCATATGCTGCTGTTAGTTAACTCTGTTTTTAGAGCCGACGGTCAAGATTTAAGTATCGTAAACGTCGCTCTTTTGACCTGCTGGGTGATTGTAGTTTCGGTGACGGCTGTCTCACTAAAATTCCCTGCGACTTTATTGTTGCCCGTTGTTTATGGTTTTGGTGCCTTACTAACCATTGCCAGTTTATTTATTCCTCATCATATTTTATTACAAAGTATTAATATTGAGGTGGGTTTAGTAACGCACATCTCCTTATCTTTGTTAGCCTACTGTATTTTAATTATTGCTACTTTATATGGTGTACAGTTTTATTTTATTGATAAACGTTTAAAACGTAAAGATTTAGCAATTGTGCACAGCCACCTTCCGCCTTTAATGGTTGTGGAGCGCCAGCTTTACCAACTTCTTAATTTAGGCACTATATTACTCACATTTGCATTACTTTCAGGGTTTGTATTTCTTGATGGAATGTTCGCTAAAGAGTTCATTCATAAAACAATATTATCGTTAGTTGCGTGGGCTATTTTTGCCGTTGTAGCTATCGGGCATATGAAAAAGGGTTGGCGCGGTAAACCGGTGGTTATTACAATCATGGTCGCTGCATTTGTCCTCACACTCGCTTATTTTGGCAGCCGTTTCATACAAGAAGTGATACTAAATAAGTTTTAACTTGACTCTGCTTGCTCACTCTAGCTTAATACGCATTGATTTATAAGAAAAGGATCCATCGTTGGACGACATATCGACAAGTACCCTATTTATCATTTTAGGTTTTTTGGTGCTTTTTTCTGCTTATTTTTCTGGTTCAGAAACCGGAATTATGTCAATCAATCGTATACGCCTGCGACACCTCGCTAAAGAGGATCATCGTGCAGCTAAACGAGTCAGTAAATTACTTAGCCGTCCAGATAGGCTCATCGGTTTAATTTTAATCGGTAATAATCTTGTCAATATAGCTGCAGCTCAAGTTGCTACCATTATAGGTATTCGCCTTTACGGTGACCTAGGTATTGCTATAGCAACGGGTGTGTTAACTCTAGTTGTGCTTATATTTGCAGAAGTAACACCTAAAACCCTTGCTGCCCTCTACCCTGAAAAAGTTGCTTTTCCAAGCTCAATAATACTTAAAGGGTTACTAAAAATTCTTTTTCCTTTTGTTGTTATCGTTAACTGGATGACCAACGGGATATTGCGATTATTTGGTATTAGTGCCGCTCAAATCGACGAACACAGCATGAGTAAAGAAGAATTAAAAACAGTACTCAATGAGTCCGGTGCACTTATTCCTGCACGTCATCAAAGTATGCTGACTTCAATTTTAGATTTAGAACAAGTTACCGTTGAAGATATTATGATCCCACGAAACGAAATTGTGGCCATTGATATTAATGACGATTGGAAACTAATTAGTCGCCAACTTACCCATGCACAACATACTCGCGTGTTGTTGTATCGCGATAACATAGATGATGCAGTAGGTTTTATTCACTCACGTGATGCGCTTCGTCTACTTACAAAAGAGCAATTTGATAAACCATCTTTGCTAAGAGCTGTACGTGAAATTTACTTTATCCCTGAAGGAACATCACTAAATACTCAGCTATTAAAGTTTCAGCAATCTAAAGAACGCATAGGCTTAGTGGTAGATGAGTATGGCGACATCCAAGGCCTAGTGACCCTAGAAGATATTTTAGAAGAAGTTGTTGGCGATTTTACAACGACGCAAACTCGTACGCCAAGCGAAGAAGTAGAAACACAAACTGATGGCTCATGTATTGTGGATGGCGGCGCTAACGTACGCGATTTAAATAAAGAAATGGGTTGGGATTTTCCGCTAGATGGACCTAAAACTCTGAGTGGTTTAATTGTTGAATACTTGGAGAATATTCCTGATGCAAATATTAGTTTGCGTATCGCGGGATATCCTATTGAAGTACTCGAAGTAAAAGAAAATATGATAAAACAAGTGAAGATACTGCCAAATAAGCGTTCTCGCTAAATAAAAAAGGAGCCAATTGGCTCCTTTTTTATATCCATTAATAACTATCTAGCCAAATATAAGACGTTCAAACCAACCTTTATCAAGCTCTTCTTCGCAGTGTTTTAATTGCGCACCATAACGGCTAGCTCTGTACTTAACTTTGTTCGCAACACCCATTAGCCACTTTTTCTTTTTGTACGTGCCACGCTTATACCCACCCCAACCTTCATGATAATTAAGGTATTGTCCGTAAGCATCCCATTTAGATATTTTATTTACTTTATGCGTTTTATAAACAAACCACGCCATAAAGTCGATTGCATCGTCAAAGTCGTCTCTATCAGCACCGTTGTTGCCTGTTTCACGAATATAATCAGACCATGTTGGTGTTTTAGCTTGCGAGTAACCATAGGCATCACTTGCGCGACCGGTAGGAATTATCCATAAGAAGTACTCCATAGGCGGAGCGGCATCATGCTTAAATGAGCTTTCTTGGTACATCATACTCATGAGTACATGCTTGGGAGAACCCCATTTTTCTTGTGCATCTTTTGCGTCGAAATACCAATCTGGCTTTTCTTCAAAGATTTTACATAAATCGTTAGGTTGCTTTGGAGGCGCTGTAGCACAACCGGCTAAAGTAATGGCGAGAGATAGGATAATTGCATTTTTTTTCATTTTTCTAAGATCTCACAGAACTTTTCTAAAAAGTGTGGGTCTGACTCAATGAATGCAGCAGTACAGCATTAGTTCATCCCTGAATATATATTTACGCAGCCTACTTAGGCTGCGTTTTTTTGCTTAAATTTTACTAAGTATTAAGATTATTTACCGCCAAAATACGCATCTAAAAAAGCGGTAAATGACTGAGTATCTGCTTGCTCAATTGCAGTTTGTGCTTCGTTAGACTCTACAACTTGTTGTTCCAGCCAAGGCTTTAAAAACTCACTGTAATCAGTGTCTGCGTGGCTTTGTTTGTATTTATTAGCCAGTGCTAGTGCAAAGTGACCGTTGTCTAAACCAGACTCTTTTAATTGCGACACGTAACGTCCAGAATAAGTAAGCTCTGGATTATGCACCCACGTTGCCATGCGCTTTATAGTATCGGAGTAATAATTAACACCATAAGCATTATCCATCCATTTAGCGACATCAGTGAGCTGTGCAAATATTTCATCGCCCCACGACTGAAGACTACGCTGTGTGTTATTAAAGTTAAGCATTAGCCCTTCTTCTCGACCTTGATTGACTACTGTGTCGAGGTTTTCAGTACTGCGTGCTTGTTCTTTCCAATCCATTGGAGCTGAATCTTTTAATAAACAATACGTTAAAAACACATCTAAAAAGTGAATTTGCTCAATATCAATACCAACTTCGCTAAACGGATTAACGTCTAATGCGCGAATTTCTACGTATTCAATGCCTGCTCGAAGCAGTGCATCCGTTGGCGTTTCGCCACTTTTAGCATTACGCTTAGGACGAATTGGCGAGTAAAATTCGTTTTCAATCTGCAGAATATTTTTATTTAACTGCTTAGGGTTTTCACTCTTATAGTCATCAAGATCACCATAAATTTCTGATGGTGTATTGATTGCTTTTTTAAGGCCTGCTACATATTCATCTAACGAGTTATACATTACGCGTAGTGACGACTGAGCGCTATTCGTATAACCTAAATTGCCTAAACGCAGTGCCGTACCAACTTCTAAGTAAAGTGTACCTTTACCTAGTTTTTTAAATGGTAAATCGGTTTTTCGACCTTGTAAAAATGAGTTACACAATGCTGGCGATGCACCAAACATGTAACTTATTAGCCATAGTTCGCGTTTAAAGTTACGAATAAGCGCTAAATAACCTTCTGAAATAAAATCTTGAAGGCTTGCATTGCTTTTTTGTAACGAATGAAGCGATTGCCAAAGCGTATCTGGGAATGAAATATTAAAGTGAACACCTGCAATTGCTTGCATCATACTTCCGTAACGATTTTTTAATCCTTCACGGTATAGTGTTTTCATTTGACCAGTATTTGAACTACCAAATTGAGCTAAAACAATATCATCTTGGTGTTCAATAAAGCATGGCATACTAATAGGCCAAAGCAGTTCATCGTCCATCTTTTCTAGAGTGAACTTTTGAAGATCTTTTAATTGCTTAAGAGTTTGCGTTGACGACTCACTAACTGGAGTAATAAATTCAAGTAAAGATTCAGAAAAATCAGTTGTGATATGGCCATTAGTTAATGCACTGCCCACCCCTTCTGGGTGGCCTTTAGGTGATATAGCACCATTCTCTTGTATTCTCAGCGACTCTCGCTCTATGCCACGTTTAATGCCTTTAACTGCATGTTGGTGCTCATTTACTGATAACGCTTCAAGTGCGTTAGCTAAATCATGTGTTGTCAAAAAATCTTTCCTCGGGCCACGTGGCTTAATCATAAGGTTATGGGGACTAATTACTTAGACTCAAGATTAATACCAATTTTTATTGAAAATATGATCATTGTATCGCATTAAATAGCGCACTGACTGCGTTAAAAATTATTCATATAGAACAACTATATGTCATAATTTTCGACGTGCTATTGTGCTATTTTCTTAGCGCTATAATAGATCACTTATTTAATGCAACTGGTATAAATTGCTAAGAACTATATAACTTTCAAATTTAATAATTATTTCCCCACTTTATACATGCGCTTAATATGACCAACATCATTATATTAAGTCGTAATATTGCCATTGCTATGTGCATTATACAAATGCTTTAAATACGTATTTAATTATAAATCAAATAAGTAAAATATCAGCCTATAGTAATAGACCGGAACTTATACAAAATCAGTTCAATTTAGCTGTCTGGTATTTAAACTTGATCTAGATCAATAAATACAATCATTTGTCTTATGAGCATAGAAGGAAAGACGCTATTTTTTGCTTTGTAGTGTGTAAGCAATATAATGACTGCAACAATAAAGGATGATAATAAACACAATGCACAATGATAAAAGCTTAAAAAATGAAGAAGTATACTTTGATGAATCACAAGAGCTGGTTTCCACTACTGATCTTAAAGGTGTAATAACATACGTCAATCAAGCGTTTTGTGCTGTTGCAGGATATAGCGCACAAGAGCTTATCGGTCAGCATCATAATATCGTGCGCCACCCTGATATGCCAAAAGCAGCCTTTAAAGAAATGTGGGCAACATTAAAACAAGAACACTCGTGGCGCGGTATGGTTAAAAACCGCTGTAAAGATGGCCGCTATTACTGGGTAGATGCCTTTGTAACCCCCATTTTTGAACATGGCCGACTTGTTGGTTATCAATCTGTAAGAACCAAAGCAAGCTCTCAACTTAAGCAACGTGCACAAACACTTTACAACAAAATAAATACCAACAAGTCATTATTTAAACTACGAGAACACACCACAATACGACAAAGCCTTACTTTTATAAGCCTATTATTTTGGCTGATTTTTATTGCTGTTGCGGCATCAATCACCATTGCTGCAATTAGCCTATTTATTTGTGCTTTAGTTATTGTGCTAAATTATGACGAACTCATTGTTACCCCTAAAATATTACGCGAACAAAAAGCAAAAGCCGATTCAATCTCTCGTTATATTTACAGCGGCCATACACCGCACAGTGTAAGTGATTATAGAGAGCAAATGCTAAGCGCAAAACTACGCACGGTTCTTGGTCGTATGAAAGACTCAACATTAAGCTTTAATGTCATCGCGACTGATTTAGACAAACAATCAACACTCACCGAAGAAGGCATTTCTTCACAAGGGGAGCGTTTAGAGCAAATTGCATCAGCGATGACCCAAATGAGCTCTACCATTGGTGAAATATCAGTAAATACAGCTCAAACAGCTGATAAAGTGAATAACACCCATCAAAGTTGCTCAGAGATAAAAGACCACATTGCAGATAATAGTAAAATGGTATCTGACTTAGCTTCTCAAGTAGAACAAGCAGCAAATACAGCCACCAGCTTAGCCACTGAAGCAGATAAAATTGGTAAGGTAATGAGTGAAATAGAAGGAATTGCCGATCAAACTAACTTACTTGCTCTTAATGCAGCGATTGAAGCAGCTAGAGCAGGAGAACATGGGCGAGGCTTTGCTGTAGTCGCCGATGAGGTAAGGACTCTTTCGTCACGTACTCAAAATGCTACAATACAAATCCACAGTTCTATTAAAGAAATACAAGACACTTTATTTAGCTGGTCCAAAGTAATGCAAAGCACTAAAGCACAAGCCGATAACTGTGTTTTGACAACCGATAAAACCCAAGTTGAACTTGAGGGGATTTTTATCCAAATCAGTGAAATATCTCACTTAGCAATACAAATATCATCCGCTGCAGAAGAGCAACAAATGGTTAGTAACGACATTAGTAATAATGTTTCGCAAATTAAAGACTTTGGCGATAACAACTTAAGTTTAAGCTTTAATGTGGCAAAAGGTGCAGCTGAGCTTGTTGAAGGCTCACGTAGAGTGAACGATTTATTACTAACCTTTAAAGTTTAACAAACATAAAAAAGCCGCTATTTTAGCTGTCTCTTGATCACAAGTCTGACTCAAGAGATTTTGCTAAATCGTAGCCTTCCAGGATGGCTTGTAACTTAAGCCATCCTTTCCATAACACTTTCACAGATGCACGCCCTGTGCGCTTGGTATCT
>NZ_JACGWD010000023.1:0-51701 GCF_014077565.1 Pseudoalteromonas sp. 5Ae-yellow | reverse complement strand
ATGAGTATGTTCGTTAATCATAATGTGCCCTCAAACAAGATTTGAAGATCTGATCATGACATTGAGATTTAGTTCAAAAAAATCCCCGCTAATTTCTTAGCAGGGATTTGTGTATAAGAGACAGCTTATTTAGCGGCTTTGTTGTGAGTTGTAGTTAACGCTTAAGATTTAAAAAACTGCATTGATTTGGTTAAATCATTAGATAAGCGACTTAGCTGCTGTGCATCTTGCAGCGTTGATTGAGCTGATGTTAGCGTTTGATCTGCTAAATTACTCACCTCTTGCGAATCATTCAATGCTTGTGTTGTCGCATTTGACTGCTGTTTAACACGCTCTGCAATAACTTCACCTTGATGTTTAATGTCGCCCATACTTTGCTCTGCACTTTGCAATACTTCATTGGTTTGATTGGCTGCTTTTACCGATTGCTCCATTTTTTCAACACTTGAACGCATTTTTTGCTGAGTGTCGTCAGATGCTTGTTGTAAGGAGCTAATAATTTGGTGAATTTCTTGTGTTTGTGTTTGTGTACGCTGAGCAAGAGTTCTTACTTCATCAGCTACAACGGCAAAGCCTCGGCCATGCTCGCCAGCTCGTGCAGCTTCAATAGCGGCATTGAGTGCAAGCAAGTTTGTTTGATCGGCTATTTCACTAATGCCTTTACTAACTTTGCTAATTTCTTGGCTATCTTGCGCTAGCTTATCGAGTGCTTGTTGGCTCTCTGCAAATTCAATTTGTAGATCTTGCATATATTTAGCAAGCTCCATTGTATTGTCTGAACCTTGTTTTACATGGGCAGCAGCATCTTGCGCGGTAAGCGTTGCTTGATGGGCTGACTCTTCAACTGCAAGTGCGTTTTGAGCCATTTCGCTTAGTGCATTATAAATGGCATTTACTCGAGTTTGCTGTTTTGAAACATCATTGCTTGTTTGGCTACTCGCATGCGATAGCGATTTAGTTGCGCCGCATAGCTCTTCTGTACTTGCTTTAACGTCAAATAATAAGTGTGAAAATGCATTAAGTAATGCGTTGTAGCGCGATGCAATAATACCCATTTCATCATTGGTGCTTGAATCAATCGTTGCATTTAAGTCGCCATTCGCGGCTCTATTTGCCGCATCAGCAAAGCGATTAATGGTATCAACAACCGCAAAATAAAAACCAATCATTAAATAAAATGCAAATAACAAACTAATCAATGAAGCGGCTAAAACAAGATTTCGAGTCCACTGTTGAGTTTGCAGTTTTGCTTCAATAAGGCTCTCAAGCGTTGGAATGCTCTTACTAACAAGTTGATTAATACTGCTGTGAACATTGTTTGTTAGCTTATTAAATTCTGCTTGAGTTAATAAAATATCGTCAGGCTCAAGTAGTTTTTCATCTATTGCTTTTTTGAATGCACCAACAGCACTGTGTAAATTAGTTAACGAAGGCATGAGCGCCTTATTTACTGATTTATCTGCATTGGTGGTGACATTAAGTATTTTATCGAGTTGTTTTTCGTACAAAGGAAGTGATTTACTAAAATTTGAAAGCGCTATAAAGGTATCGGGCGTAAAACGATTACTTGCCAAAACAGTGTTTGCGCTTTGCGCTGTCGAGTTTATTTGCATTATAAGTGCAGGAATCGGCGTGACTAAAGAGCGGTTTACATAAGCACTTGCTAATTGACTATCTAAGGCAAGGTTTGACTGAATAGAAACAAGTTCGAGTACTTCATTTTCTTGATCGTCTTTTATATCAAAACCGAGTGAGCGAGCTATTTTTATATTTTGATTTGCTTCCCCCTGCATTTGATTTGAGAGTATTGACCTGTAGCCTTTTAAGCCTTGTTGCTGCATTTTTGAAACAGCGATACTTTCACTTAATAATGAGACTAAAAAAACAAACTAAGTGCAAGAGGAACGAGTAAAATTCCAAACATTAAGCTGATTTTAGTTTTGTATTTTAAATTTGCCATTAGCTGGATAGCGGGAAAAGAAAATTGGCGTAATCCTGACATAAGGCTCTCTTGTATTTTTGTAATTAGGGTAAAGGTGAATAGACCTTGTTATGCTTAATTATCATTCATTTATAGTACTTTACAAATAAAAAAAGCCCTTTCGGGCTTTTTTCAATCTTTAGTCTTAATTACATACTGTAAAAACAAGCGTTTATAAAATATAAAAGTAATTTTAACTTAAAGTTTAGCAAACGAGCGTTCCGCTGCAGCTATTGTGTCTTTTACTTCTTGTTCAGTATGCGCAGCACATACAAAACCAGCCTCAAATGCTGATGGAGCAAGGTACACGCCTTCTTCAAGCATAAGGTGGAAAAAACGTTTGAAGCGCTCTAGGTCGCATTCAGTCGCTTGTTTGTATGTCGTTACTTTTTCAGCATCAGTAAAAAAGAATCCATACATGCCGCCAGCATAATTAGTTGTTAATGCAATGCCTGCTTTTTTAGCGCCAGCTTCAAAGCCTTCACAAATTGCTTTAGACGTTGCTTCTAACTTATCGTGTAGACCTGGCTCACATAATAGCTCAAGTGATTTTAAACCTGCAGCCATCGCAATAGGGTTACCAGAAAGAGTACCCGCTTGGTAAACAGGGCCCACAGGCGCAATGTAATCCATTATTTCGGTTTTACCACCAAACGCGCCAACGGGCATGCCGCCGCCAATGACTTTACCTAAACACGTAAGGTCTGGTTTAATGTTGTAATAAGCTTGAGCGCCGCCAAGTGCAACACGAAAACCCGTCATTACTTCATCAAAAATAAGTACTGATTTATATTCGTCACACACATCACGCAAACCTTCTAAAAAGCCAGGTACTGGTGGAATGCAGTTCATGTTACCGGCTACTGGCTCTACAATAATACAGGCAATTTCGTCAGCGTATTTTGCAAAAATAGCTTTTACTTCATCTAGGTTATTAAACGACACAGTAAGTGTATGCTTAGCAAAGTCCTCAGGAATACCAGGAGAATTAGGTACGCCCATTGTTAGTGCACCAGAGCCTGCCTTAACTAATAACGAGTCAGCATGGCCGTGGTAACAACCTTCAAATTTTAATATTTTATCGCGGCCGGTAAAGCCACGTGCTAAACGAATTGCACTCATCGTTGCTTCAGTGCCTGAGCTAACCATGCGTACTTTTTCGATTGATGGAACCAGCTCTTTTACTTTTTCAGCCATTAATATTTCGGCTTCAGTTGGCGCACCATAGCTAAGGCCATTTTCTACGGCTTCGTGCACGGCTTGTTTAATTGCAGGGTGGTTATGGCCCATGATCATAGGCCCCCAAGAGCCAACATAATCAATGTAACGATTACCGTCGGCATCAAATGTAAACGCGCCTTCTGCTTTTGTAATAAATAGCGGTGTACCGCCTACACCATTAAAAGCACGAACTGGCGAGTTTACGCCACCTGGAATAGAGGCTTGAGCGCGTTCAAATAAGTCTTGGCTAATTGTCATGAAAAATCCTATAAATTGTCACTTAAAGAGGGTTTAGCTGTCGCGTTTGCGGCTAAACCAAGGTACGTCCACTTCATACTTATCGACTTTATTTTCTACGCCGAGTGTTAAAGCAAACAGTGCCATACGAATTAATACGCCATTTTGTACTTGGCGGAATATTGCTAAATTGTCGTTACTGTTTAAGTCGTTATCAAGCTCGTTGGCTTCTAAGCGGCTATCACGTGGTAACGGATGCATTAATACAGAGTTAGGTTTGCAATGAGCGCTGTAAATAGATTGGCTAATTCTAAAACCGCCACGGTATTTATTTGCTTCTTCTTGCGAAGGAAAACGCTCTTCTTGAATACGTGTTTGGTAAACAATATCGGCTGCTAAATTACCTTCCATTTTGTTTACTAGCTCAATTTTGTGTCCCGCATTTTCTACGGCATCTAAAATGCTCGTTGGCATTTGTAGGCCATCAGGTGCGACCATCGAAAATTTTACGTTTTTATAATGGCACAATAGCTTTGATAGAGAATGCACTGTGCGACCATATTTTAAATCACCCACAAGCGCTATATGCATGCCATCAATATTTTGATCAAAACGGTGTAATTCACGCTCAATGGTTAATAAATCAAGTAATGCTTGAGTCGGGTGCTCATTTGGACCGTCGCCGCCATTAATAACTGGCACAGTACAGCCATCAGCAAATTCACTTACTGAGCCTGCGTCAGGGTGACGCATAGCAACAGCATCGGCGTAAGCTGAAATAACGCGCGCGGTATCGTAAAGTGATTCACCTTTTGCAAGCGCTGAGCTTTGCATACCTGTAGTTTCACGTACACCACCGCCTAGTAAGTTAAAGGCTGTACCAAAGCTAACTCGAGTACGAGTGCTTGGTTCAAAAAACAAATTAGCTAAAATAGCGCCTTTAAGCACTGTTGTTTGCTTTTGTTTTTTAGCATAAGGCTCCATTTTTTTAGCTACTGCAAAAATACGTTCAATACAGTCTCTGTCTAGCTGATTTACAGACAGTATATGTTCGCCTTGGAAACTTAACATGGGGTAATTCCTAATCAATCAAATGGGCGCGATAATCCATAAATGGAGCACGCAATCGCGCGTGTTATAGCAAGTATTGTAAATTGCAGCGCAGTTTAACATGCACCGAAACGCTTATAAATTAGGTTTTATTACCGCAAGTGCCACTATGATGAGCAGCGCAATAACAGGGAGCTCATTAAAAATACGGTAAAAGCGGTCTGTTTTAGTGTTTCGGTCATGTTTAAAGTCACTCAATAACTTAAAACAGTAGCCGTGGTATAGGTATAAAATAATTACCAGTACAAGTTTGTAATGTAGCCACATACTGTATTTAAACCAATCACGACCATATTCAACAATGGTTAATACACCAAATACAGCCGTTAAAACAGCAAATGGGGTTACGAAATAAAGTAGCCTGCGCTCCATAACTTTAAGCATAGAGTTACATGATCTTTCTTCGCTCATTGCGTGATATACAAATAATCGAGGCAAGTAAAAAATACCAGCAAACCACGCAATCATAAAAAATATGTGGAGTGTTTTATAAATCAATAATGCGCTCATAATAGTCCTTATTGCTTAAAGTAAGCTGTTACGAATGGTTAAAATATGATGAATTTGATCCCAGCGTAATAGCCCCATAATTTGTTGATTATCTAAAAGGTTATAAACGTAAAGCGCGCCACTTCTTTTATCTTTTAGTATATCGAATGCATCGGCTAGGGTGGCTTGGCTGCTGATGCCCTGCAAGCTAATGTAATTTATATTTATTGCTTCATCAGACATTAGCGTTAAATCGTATTCAGCGAGGCGATAGCCATTTTCTTCGTCAAAAACAATCAAGGGTGTTTGGCTATCCATGGCATCAAGCGTATTTTTTATTTGCTCTTTATCGTCTGAGTAAAGCAATTTAAAGTCTTCATCCATATCATCCATTATTCCCACTTTTTGTAATGCTTCGGTAGCGGGAGATACATGGTACGGCAATCCCTGAAAATCTAATTGCTGCAAAAATATGGAGCGATTTCCAAAAAATTGTAATGCAGTTACATATGCAGTGGTTATAACTATCATCGCAGGAACGATTATTTCAGGTGATGATGTAAGCTCCATTACTGTTGTTAATGCAGCAAGTGGTGCATGCAGTGTAGCCGCTAATAATCCAGCCATACCTAAAACCCCATACGTGCCCGCAATATCAGTACCCGGGCTAATATATTGAGCAAAAAAGGCCATTAATGTCCCAATTAATACACCAAGCCCAATTACCGGACCAATTAAACCACCAGGAATACCCAAACCAATAGCAAACAATGTGGCAAGTAGTTTAGCTATTAAAATGGTAGTAAGCAGCTTTACGTTATCAGGCGATTCAACCGCGATAGTAATCGCACTCATACCAGAACCCATAGCATGAGGCACCGCGTAAGCTATCAAGCTGGCAATACAGCCTGCGATTAGTAAACGAGGAAACATACTTAAAGGTTTAAATGTTTTAATAATTAGCATTAAGTTTTGATTAAAGCTAAATGCTATAGCGCCCAGCGCCATACCGCATAATATTAAATAAGGGTAATGCCAACCACTTAATGGCGCTATTGTAATGAGTGCAAGTTCAGAGCCTTCACCAAAAACAAACTGCGTAGCGAGTGCACCAGTAACAGCAGCAAGCATGATTGGCACAAATATGTGTACTTTATATTCTCGAAGTACCACTTCCATTACAAAAATAACGGCTGCAAGTGGGGTATTAAACGAAGCGGCTATACCTGCCGCAACGCCGCAACCACTTAAAGTACGCATGGCGTTATGCGGTAAATGTAGTTTATCCGCTAAAATACTCGCACCTGTTGCGCCCATATGTACGGAAGGCCCTTCTCGGCCAACCGAAAAACCGCTAATGAGTGCAAGTGCTCCACCAACAAATTGATTAACCGTATTGTATAAAGGCATTTGCCCGTAATGGCGCTTAATACGATGAATAACAAAAGGAATGCCTAAACGGTAATGTTTAAAGCCAGTAAATGCAGCAAAGCACGCAATTAAAAATGCGGCTATTAATGGCATTAAAACGCGTTCAAGAGTGGGTAGGGTAGTAAAGTCGTCAGGTGTTTCCAAAAATAAGCTTTGAAAAAACAAAATAGTTAAGCGAAATAAAATAATAAAAAATGCAGCAATTAATCCGGCAACTACGCCTAATAAGCATAATTGTACAGATGTTTTAGGTTTTGCCAGTCGACGCCTGAGTTGCTCAAGCCACATGCATTATTTCCTCGCCGCATTTTTCAGCAGCATTTTAGCAAAAGAGTTTAGTTAAGTCCTTGTGATTTTGAATTTTTCGTAACTTATATTAACAATTTGCAGTAAAGATTAAGACCTATTTTTTATAACTAAAATTTTTAATGAATTTATAGTTTACAAGGGTCGCTTTTAGTTTGCTTAAGTATTATTTTAGTGAGCTAATGTTTAGCCACTTTTTTACTAATTTATAGGTATAACTTAGAGTAAAGAGTTGTTTTACTATACTTGATTAAAACACTCGGGTATTAGATAATCACGCCATTGCGATATTGAGGGTTTTAAAATGTCTGAAGAATTACCAATTAAGTTCAGCGATGCAGCTGCTGTTCGCGTTAAACAGTTAATCGACGAAGAAGAAAATCCAGATTTAAAACTGCGTGTTTATGTAACAGGTGGTGGTTGTTCGGGTTTTCAATATGGTTTTACTTTTGATGAAAAAGCGAATCCTGGCGATTTAGAAATTGTAAAAAATGGTGTAACACTCGTTATTGATCCAATGAGCATTCAATATTTGGTTGACGGTGAAGTTGATTACACTGAAGGATTAGAAGGCGCACGCTTTTTTGTATCTAATCCTAATGCAACAACAACCTGTGGTTGTGGTGCAAGCTTTAGCGTTTAACAGCCAAACGCTAGATAGAATGAAGCCGCTTTTGCGGCTTTTTTAATGCCTACAAATCGGTTGGGGCGTATTCGGTTATTTGCATTATCAATACAAAAAAGCCAAGTACAAAAGCAGAAAACGCTAAAATGTATATGAAGCCTTTTTTGCCTTGCTTAATTGGTACGCCGTTGTGGCGCAAAAAAAAGTACCAACCCAAGCACAACACAATCGGTAATAAAAAAAGAAGTCTGAACATTATTCGGCCTTTTTGGTGCTAATTATTGCTTAATCATAAACATGTGACGATAAATTGGAACAAAATTGTTATAAAAATTCATTTAAATATTTTATAACTAGAAATTAATTTATTAATACTTTTTGAGTACTTAGGTCAATATTCAGCGTTTATAAATATTCACTCGTGTTCATATTTGTACCGAGTATGTAATTAGTTATTTAACCAAAGTGTTAATAGTATATAATGTATCCAAGAATGAGACGGGCAAAATTTCATTCTCAATAAAAACAAATCTTTACCACATTATTAGCGTAGTTTTTTAGCTATATTGGTGGAGTGAGTAGCAACACATGCTTTGTTAAGCAATAGCTTGCTATTGAAAATATGGTATGACTGCTTACTTGCCTACAGCTATTGATAGAGACTACTGCTTTAATAGGTACGTCAAATCATCTAGTAGGAGATGTAAAATGATGGGCAAAACAGTTTCTTCTGAAGAAAATGCAAAGCTAACAAAGTGGCTTAAAAGTAAGCGCCACGAAAAGGGTCATACAATGCGAAGCCTAGCACAAGTGCTGGGAACGCCTCATTCGTTTATCGGCAAGATTGAAAACCAAGAACGCCGTTTAGATGTGATTGAGTTTGTTCGTTATTGTACAGCTCTAGAAGTTGATCCACATGAAGCACTTAGTTTGCTAAAAGTAGATTAACTCAAACATTGCTTAGTACACTTTAAGGGGCACTTGATAGTGCTAAGCAATATGTTAATGCAGGGATGCATTAAATATTTTTATGATAATTTTTCTCAAGCTCATATAATTTATGCCTAATCAGGTATAAAAATATCAGCGAAGGTATAACCATCAAGGCTGTTAAAACAAAGAACAGCGACCAATTTCCCATTAACCAATCATCAATTACTACACCACTGTAGCTCGAAAGTAACGTTCGTCCTAAATTCCCTAATGACGCCAGTAATGCATAGTGTGTTGCACTAAATGCTCTATCGCATAACATCGATATAAAGGCCACCATAGCGACCAGCGACCATGCTTGCGTAAACCCATCAATAACAATAGCAAAGGCATACAGTCTTAAATCAGGGCCAACTAAAGCAATCCACGAAAAGGCTAAGTTTGAGGCCGCCATCGCAATGCCACTAACAAATAAACCCTTAACAATGCCATATTTTTGATTAAATAAACTGCCAACAAAGGTGAATATGATTGTAAGTACGGCAGTACCTACCTTTGAAAATGTAGCTATATCGCTATTGCTAAAACCAATTTCTTTATAAAAAACAATCGACATTCGCCCTAAAAACGCTTCGCCTATTTTAAATAAGAAAATAAACGCAAGTAATGCTAGTGCCGTTTTAACGCCATTTTTAGTAAAAAAAGCTCTAAAGGGATCAATAACGGTTACCGCGAGCCACGCAACAGTTTTTGTAAGAGGGGTTTGTTTTGTAGAGGACAGTTTTTCAAGGTACACACGTTCAAGCTCGGCATGTACCGCTTCTCTATTTGATTCAGGTTCTTTTGCAAACAATGATCCACTCATTAGCAGCAGCATTACAGCAGCTAAAAAGTAATAAATTTGTGGCCAGTCGAGCGAGGGGATATCAGCCATATAAAATGGAATTGCACCTAAAAGCGCATAACCTGTCCACCAACCAGACGTTGCCATAGCGGCTGCCGCTGTTGCTTTGTGAGATTCGTTTGCTTTAAGTGTGTCTATTCTGAATGCATCAATAGCAATGTCTTGCGTAGCAGAAGCAATGGCAATTAACAAACAAATTGCAGCAACAATTGCTAAATTAGCTTTTAAATTAAGCCCTGCTAATAATAAGGTGCCAATAAAAATAAAGCTCTGGCAAAATAGTATCCAACTACGACGTTGGCCTAGCCATTTATATAAAATAGGGAGTTTTGTACGATCGATTAAGGGCGACCATAAAAAATTTATACTGTAAGCGCCAAATACAATGCCGAATAGGCCAATCATACTGCGGCTTAGCCCTTCATCCTTTAGCCAAGCCGACATAACAGAGCCAATTAATACCCACGGAAAACCGCTACTCATACCAAATATAAAAATATGGATTAAGCGTTTGTCTTTAAAGTAAGAAAAATATTCGCTAATAGAGAGAGATTTGCTCATAGGGCCTTCATTGGCTTTGATGCAGAGCAGCTAAGCTGCTCTTAAATAAATTACAGTGGAACTTGTTCAAGCATTTTAATATTTAAGATGATCACCGGTTTTTTAGGAACAAAATCGTAACCAATCTTTTCATTAAAGCCCGTTTCTACAGCCATGATCTTATCAAGGGTATCGTAGCCATCCATTACATTACCAAATACTGCAAAACCCCAATCTTTCCCTGGATTTAAGTGATCATTATTATCCATGTTAAAAAAGAATTGGCGTGTTCCCGAGTGCGGTTCACGGTCCTGATACGCCATAGCAATGCTATACATATCGTTTTTTAAACCGTTACCGCTTTCATTAAAAATAGGATCGTTTTCGTGTAAGCCGTCGTAATCTTTATCGTAACCACCACCTTGAATAACAAAGTCGCGATCATTTTCTACATCGCGCTCAATACGATGAAAAACACTGCCTTGATAGCTCTTATCTGACACGTAAGTTAAAAAGTTATTGACCGTAATGGGTGCTTTTGAACGGTCCAGTTCAACAACAATACTGCCCATCGTTGTTACGATTTCGACGCGTGGAAAAATATTGTCTTTTTGCACAAAGCGGCCTTCTTGGGCTGCCAAGCTACTTACACTAAAAAATAGGCCTAAGCAGATTAAAAAAAGTCGTTTCATAGTTAACCTTCTAAAAATTCTATTAATTCAGGGTCAGATACAATGCGGGTAATAACTTGCTCAGTCAACTTATTGAGCTGACCTTCTATTTTTGCTTGCTCATGACTAAACGGGCCTTCTAAATTCGCACTGCCTCTATACACTTTACTAAAATTGCTTGAGGCGCGAATAACTCTTACACCAAGCTCTATATGCGCTTCACTGGTATGGCTCACTAGTTTTTCGGTTACCACCGCTTGCAATGCATGAATATCTACTTCAAAGCGAACAGTTGCTAAGTTAGAAATACTGGCTCCATTGCGGCTAAGGGCGCTGTCTAACACACTTTTAATAGAGCTGGTAATGCCTTGGCTTGCAAAGGTTTTAGTTTTGTCTGATTCAATAAGTTTAAGTGTTGACGAATCGCCACGTAAATCAATTACACTGGTGCTTAAGCTACTATTTATAGTGCTTATTTGACCACTTTTATAAACAGGATTGAGTATTACTTGGCTAGGCTGATTCGCACAGCCACCAAGTATTAGTAATACACAACACCCAATTATAATGTTTGTTAATTTCATTTATAGCATTCCACTATTTTTAGTTGCACTTAGAACGACAAACTTTTTGTTTGAACCTAACAACTTACAGTTTCCGAACATACGGTTTAATTTATCGTGATAATCTAAATGACGATTACCAATAATACGCAGCTCGCCGCCTTCTTTTAAAGTATCTTTTGCTTGTTTAAACATTTGCCAAGCAATGTGATCGGTAACAGCTTGAGCTTGGTGAAATGGAGGATTACAAAGCACCATATCCACACTGTCTCTTTCAAAGCCTGTTAAACAATCGTTTTCGATGAACTCACAGTTATCAAACTTATCGCCTAGGTTAATTTCTACATTTAACCGGGCTGACTCTACTGCCATGTAAGACTCATCAACAAAGGTAACTGATGCATTAGGGCAACGAGCAAGCGTCATTAATCCAACAACTCCGTTACCACAGCCTAAATCAATAATGCTTTTAGCTTTTGGTGTTTCTGGTAAGTAGTTAAAAAAGAAGCGCGCACCAATATCCAACGAATCACGCGAAAACACATTTGCATGATTTGTTATATTAAACTCAGTACCTTCAAGTTCCCATGTTGTAGGGAAGTCTGCTGCTTTATATCCGCCTTTAGCATTGCTTAATATTAGACGTGATTTTTTAACTGCTAGGCTTGTTGTTGTTTCACCAATAAATTGCTCAAATGATTTTATTGTTGAATTATGAATTTCTTTTGTTTTACCTGCGGCAATTACTGGCGTACCAGGTGCAAGTACTTCACTAAGTTCACTTAATTGGAACTGTAAAAAACCCACATTACGAGGGATTTTAATAAGTACTAAATCAACATCCTCTGGTAATGCCGACAAACTATCTACTTGCGTAAACTCTGCTGTAGGCAGCTTGTTTTCTTGTAAGTTATAAGCCGCAGCTTGGTGGCTAATATAAGAATCATTAACTGAACAAACCGTTAACTTATTAAAATAACAAGCAAGTGCACCAAAGCTATCGTTTAAAATAAGCAATGAGCGACAATCTGGGTGATGTTCGTTAACATAATTGATAAGGTACTCATCTGCCGAATCCCACGCTTGTAAGCTGCGGTTTTTTTGATCCAATGGAAAGCGTTCAAGAGTAAAGGTTTTATCGCCTAGCTGGGCTTGCGTCGTCATAATGGTTCGTTGATCAGTAATCTAATGTAGGTAAATTCTAACATGCAACGGCAAAACGCCAACCCCCAACAGTTACCAAATGGCTTTTCTTATCAAAGTAGGGCACTTAGTGCACAAAAAAGCCTCGATCTATTTTATTATTTGCAAAAAAACCTACGTTGGCAGCAACCCGATGTAACCGTTTATGGCAAAACGGGGCCTATTCCACGACTGCAATGTTTCATGAGTGATCTAAATATTGAATACGGCTATTCAAGTAGTAAGCAAATAGTAGAACCATGGGATGAATTGTTACTCAATATGCGAAAGCGTTTAGAAGCACATTTAAACCAGCCTCTAAACTCATTGCTCGTTAATTATTACCGAGATGGTAATGATACGATGGGATGGCACAGTGATGATGAAATAGAGCTTGGTGATAAACCAACAATTGTATGTATCTCTTTAGGAGCTGATCGGGTTTTAAAGTTAAAGCACAAGGCGAGCAATAAAGTAACCGACTTAAAGTTACAAAGCGGTAGTTGTTTGATTATGAACGATCACAGCCAACGAGATTATCAACATGCAATACCTAAGCAAACCACGCTTGGGCATCCGCGAATAAGTTTAACTTACCGATTTATAAAGCACATTAAGCAAAGTAATTTAGTTAGCCAATCGCTGCTTTAAATTGTTATAGTAAGTGTATAAATTAGCTAATTAAAACGGTCTTTTTATGTCAATGCAGCAACAGATCCAAGAAAAAATAAGCAACGCCATTGCGTGTAAACATTTAAACGTGATTAACGAAAGCCATATGCACAGTGCTGGCACTGAATCACACTTTAAAGTAGTAGTGGTTAGCGAAGATTTTGCGGGTAAGCGTTTATTACAACGTCATCGCGAAATTAATGAAATTTTGAAAGATGAGTTAGCAAATCATATTCATGCACTCGCTATTCATACATATACACCCGATGAGTATGCAGAGCAGGGTGGCGAAGCGCCTGATTCACCCAATTGTATGGGTGGCTCTAAAGTTAGCTAAGTAATGTTTTAGAGTATTTGATGAGTGTTTAACTGATCAGATCAGTGTTTTTAGTATTAGCCTTTAAACTAGCGCTAATTTTTATTGTAAAAGATATAGGATGATCAATGGTCATTAAGCCTAAAATTCGTGGATTTATCTGCACAAACGCACACCCAGCTGGTTGTGCAGAGCATGTTCAAGAACAAATTAACTATGTAAAACAACAAGGCGCATTAAAAAGTGCACCAAAAAATGTATTAGTTATTGGCGCATCAACAGGCTACGGCTTGGCATCGCGCATTACTGCTGCGTTTGGTGGTGGTGCTAAAACATTAGGTATTTTCTTTGAAAAAGAAGGTACAGATCGTAAAACAGGCTCTGCTGGTTGGTACAATACCGCTGCTTTTCAAGAAGCTGCAGACGAAGCGGGTCTTTGGTCTAAAAATATTAATGGCGATGCGTTTTCTAACGAAATCAAGCAAAAAGCAATCGACACTATTAAAGCAGATTTGGGTAAAGTAGATTGTATTATTTACAGCCTAGCGTCTCCTCGTCGTACTGATCCAAATACAGGTGAAGTGTTCTCATCTACACTTAAGCCAATAGGTAATGCAGTAACCACTAAAAACTTAAATACATCAAAGCGTGAAATTGATGAAATTACGGTTGAAGCTGCAAATCAAGACGATATCGACAACACTATTAAAGTAATGGGTGGTGAAGATTGGGAAATGTGGATTGATGCATTAAAAGAAGCCGGTGTACTTGCCGATAACTTTAAAACTACAGCGTATACTTATATTGGTAAAGAGCTAACATGGCCAATATACGGACACGCTACTATTGGTAAAGCTAAAGAAGATTTAGACCGTGCAACGGCTGCTATTAAAGAATCAACAAAAGATTTAAATGGTGAGGCGTATGTTTCATCACTTAATGCAGTAGTGACACAAGCAAGTTCTGCTATTCCTATAATGCCGTTATATATTTCTGCTTTATTTAAAGTTATGAAAGCAGATGGCACATATGAAGGCACCATTGAGCAAATTCACGCATTATTTAGTGAAAACCTATATGGTGAATCGCCTCGCTTTGATGACGGTGGGCATTTATTCCAAAACTATAAAGAGCTAGAAGACGATGTGCAAGCACGCGTTCAAGCTGTATGGGATAGTGTTGATACAAGCAGCATTGATGAGCTAACAGACTATGTTGGTTACCATAATGAGTTTTTACGCTTATTTGGTTTTGGTATAGACGGTGTTGACTACGATCAAGACATAGATTCAGTTAAGCCAATTGCTAATATGATTGACTAACAGAATTTAGATATAAAAGCCGCAATAGCGGCTTTTTTTGTATTATGCGATTTGTTTAATTTGCGATGAAATCAGGAACGATAATTGCTTAGGCTACCACTTTGGTCTACCTTGATTTTTATTTAAATCACTTAACAAAACTAAATAAGTGTTTCTGTCGTATAATTTTCATAAATACACTCGCATAGTCATCTAAAATGATGTTAAAATCTCGACAATATGTGATGAGTTTTACTACGTTGCTTGTTTGATATTTCTAGTAAGCTGCTCTTTTGTACCTTGATATAACTTGGAATAACTCAAATGGCGACGTGGTTGATACGATTTTTCAGTTTCTTTCCTTTAATGTAATGCAAGTGCGTATGATCAATATAAAAAAAGGTCTGGATTTACCCTTAGAGGGCGCGCCACAGCAAGTTATACATGACGGTTCTGCTGTCAAACGTGTAGCTGTGCTTGGCGAAGAGTTTATCGGTATGCGTCCAACCATGCATGTTCGTGTGGATGACCAAGTCAAAAAAGGCCAGGTACTTTTTGAAGATAAAAAGAACCCAGGCGTCCTATTTACTGCTCCAGCTTCTGGTACAGTAAAAGAAATAAATCGTGGTGCTAAACGTGTGCTGCAATCTGTTGTTATTGAAGTAGCAGGCAGTGAGCAAATCACCTTTGACTCTTTCAAAGCAGACGAGCTTCCGAGCTTAGAGCGCGAAAAAGCCAAAGAAGTACTTATCCAGTCTGGTCAATGGACAGCACTTCGTGTTCGCCCATTCAGCAAAGTAGCGGCTGTGGATGCAAATCCTAGTTCTATTTTTGTGACCGCAATCGACACAAACCCATTAGCTGCAGATCCTGCAGTAATTATTGCAGAAAATGCGCAAGCATTTGAAGCGGGTCTTGCAGTTGTTTCGCGTTTGACCGATGGCAAAGTATTTGTGTGTAAAAAAGCAGGCAGCCAAGTTCCTAGCTCATCTATAGCTCAAGTAGAAGTACATGAGTTTGGTGGTGTGCATCCGGCTGGCCTCGTTGGCACTCATATCCACCATCTTGATGCAGTTTCTGTTAGCAAACAAGTTTGGCATATTGGTTACCAAGACGTTATTGCGTATGGTCACTTATTCCTTACTGGTGAAATTTACACAAATCGTGTTATTTCGCTTGCAGGTCCTCGCGTTAAAAACCCACGTTTAGTGAAAACACAATTAGGTGCTTCATTGGATGATTTAGTGGCTGGTGAGTTAGAAGACGGAGATAACCGCGTTATTTCTGGTTCTGTTCTATCGGGTTCTATTTCAAACGGTGTTCATGCATTCTTAGGTCGTTACCACGTTCAAGTATCTGTTTTACTTGAAGGTCGCGAAAAAGAATTGTTTGGCTGGATTGCACCAGGTAGTGATAAATTCTCTGTAACGCGTACGTTCCTTTCTCACCTTGCACCAAGTCGTTTATTTAAAATGACAACGTCAACAGGTGGTTCAAAACGTGCCATGGTACCAATTGGTAGCTACGAGCGCGTAATGCCGTTAGATATTTTGCCTACTCTATTATTACGTGACTTAATTGCACGTGATTTAGACAGTGCAATTTCATTGGGCGCGCTTGAACTTGATGAAGAAGATTTAGCGTTATGTACCTTCGTTTGTCCAGGCAAATACGAGTATGGTTCTATCCTACGCGATTGCTTAACTACGATCGAGAAGGAAGGCTAGAGAGATGGGTTTAAAAAAATATCTAGAAGATATCGAGCCGAATTTTGAAGCCGGTGGTAAATATGAAAAGTTTTATGCTCTGTATGAAGCAGCTGCAACTATTTTTTATACACCAGGCTACGTAAATAAAGGCGCGACACACGTACGCGATAACATCGACCTAAAACGTATGATGATTTTAGTGTGGATGGCGACGTTCCCAGCTATGTTTTTTGGTATGTTCAATATTGGTCATCAGGCCGCTGGTGCTTTAGCACAAGGTTTTGAACTAGCAAACACGTGGCAAGTTGGTTTGTTCCAGTTATTCGGTGGTGAGTTAACCGCTGATGCAGGCTGGGGCGCTAAGATGTTCTATGGAGCATGTTTCTTCTTACCTATCTACGCTGTAACATTTGCAGTAGGTGGTTTCTGGGAAGTTATATTTGCTTCAGTGCGTAAGCATGAAATTAACGAAGGTTTCTTCGTTACTTCTGTATTATTTGCACTTATTTTGCCAGCAACTATTCCTTTATGGCAAGTTGCGTTAGGTATTACGTTTGGTGTAGTAATCGCTAAAGAAATCTTTGGTGGTACTGGCCGTAACTTCTTAAACCCTGCTTTAGCCGGTCGTGCATTTTTATTCTTTGCATACCCAGCTCAAATCTCAGGTGACACAGTATGGACAGCAGTAGATTCTTTCTCTGGTGCAACTATGCTAGGCCAAGCATTTGCTGGCACACTTGACTTTGCAAACATGGAATTATGGTGGAATGCGTTTTATGGTTTCATTCAAGGTTCTGTAGGTGAAACATCTACACTTGCATTATTAGTAGGTGGTTTGTTCTTAATTTACGTTCGTATCGCTTCTTGGCGCATCGTACTAGGTGTATTCCTAGGTATGGTAGCAACTGCATTTTTATTAAATGCTGTTGGCTCAGAAACTAACCCTGTATTTGCAATGCCTTGGTATTGGCATTTTGTACTTGGTGGCTTTGCGTTTGGTATGTTCTTTATGGCTACTGACCCTGTATCAGCTGCATTTACTGACAAAGGTAAATTAGCATATGGTCTATTAATTGGCTTTATGGTGGTTATGATACGTGTTGTGAATCCTGCTTTCCCAGAAGGCATGATGCTAGCAATCTTATTTGCTAACTTGTTCGCTCCACTGTTCGATCACTTTGTAGTGCAGGCTAATATTAAGCGGAGGTTGGCACGTAATGTCTAGTAATAACGAATCAATCGGCAAAACGTTATCAGTTGTTGTAGCACTATGTTTAGTGTGTGCAATCATTGTATCGTTTGCTTCTGTACAGCTTCGTCCTTTACAGCAAGCTAATAAAAATAAAGATATTCAAAGCAATATCTTAGCTGCTGCGGGCATCGACAAAGTTGAAAATGTTCTTGAAACATTTGATGCAAAAATCGAAGCGCGCGTTGTAAACATGACTACAGGTGAGTTTGTAGATACAGACCCAACAATCTTTGACTTTGAAAAAAGCAAATATGATGCAGCGCTAAGTGTTTCTCTTCAAGAGAAAGGCGTTAAAGATATTGCTGGTATTCAACGTGTGACTAAAGAGTCACCGGTGTATATCTCTAAAAAAGAAGATGGCTCAGTTGATGCAATCATTCTTCCTATCCAAGGCTACGGCTTATGGGGCTTAATGTACGGTTTTATCTCGCTTGAAAGCGATGGTGAAACAGTTAAGGGCATTATCTTTTACAAGCATAATGAAACCCCAGGTCTTGGTGGCGAAATCCAAAATCCACAGTGGACTGCTACATGGGAAGGTAAAGAACTTCCAATTCAAATTGTTAAAGGTACTGCGGGCAATGATGAGCATAAGATCGATGGTCTTTCAGGTGCTACATTAACGTCTAACGGTGTTGATCATGCAGTTGACTTTTGGACTGGCGAAAATGGCTTTGGCCCTTTCCTTGCGAAAGTACGTAAAGGAGCATTGAAATAATGGCTGATACTAAAGAAATGAAGGCGGTCCTATTTGGCCCGGTTTTAGCTAACAACCCAATCGCACTACAAGTACTTGGTATTTGTTCTGCGCTAGCGGTAACGTCTAGCTTAAAAAATGCGTTAATTATGTCAATCGCATTGACACTTGTAACTGCGTTTTCGAGCTTCTTTATCTCGCTTATTCGTAACCAGATCCCATCATCTGTACGTATCATCGTACAAATGACAATTATCGCATCATTGGTAATCGTTGTTGACCAAGTATTACAGGCATTTTCTTATGCTACTGCAAAAGAGCTTTCTGTATTCGTTGGTCTAATCATTACTAACTGTATCGTAATGGGTCGTGCTGAAGCATACGCGATGAAGTCGCCACCACTTATGTCATTCCTTGACGGTATTGGTAACGGCTTAGGTTACTCTGTAGTACTACTTACTGTTGGTTTCATTCGTGAGCTATTTGGTAAGGGTTCACTATTCGGTGTTGATATTATCCCATTAGTACAAGATGGCGGTTGGTATCAGCCAATGGGTCTATTGATCTTACCACCGAGTGCATTCTTCATCATTGGTTTATTCATATGGGTACTTCGTACTTATAAGAAAGACCAAGTAGAAGCTAAAGCGTAAGGGGCAAATAGTGGAACATTATATTAGTTTATTTGTAAAAGCCGTTTTTATTGAGAACTTAGCGTTGTCATTCTTCTTAGGCATGTGTACTTTTTTAGCAGTATCTAAAAAAGTAACTACATCAATTGGCCTAGGTATAGCGGTTATAGTTGTATTGGGTATTTCGGTACCTGTTAACAACTTGGTTTATCATGCGGTACTTGCACCAGGTTCACTTACTTGGTTAGGTTACCCAGATGCGGATCTTAGCTTTTTACGTTTCTTAACTTTCATTGGTGTTATTGCAGCACTTGTGCAAATTCTTGAAATGGCATTAGACAAGTTTTTCCCTGCACTATACAACGCGTTAGGTATCTTCTTACCACTTATCACAGTTAACTGTGCAATATTTGGTGCGGTATCATTCATGGTTGAGCGTAACTATAACTTCGGCGAGTCTGTTGTTTATGGTATTGGCGCTGGTGTTGGTTGGGCACTTGCAATTACATTACTTGCAGGTATCCGTGAGAAACTGAAATACTCAGACGTACCTGACGGCTTACGTGGTTTAGGTATTACCTTCATCACTGTTGGTTTAATGGGACTTGGCTTTATGTCATTCTCTGGTATTTCACTGTAAAGGTAGCGAGGATAAATCATGGATTATCAGATTTTCTTAGGCGTTGGTGTTTTTATCGCTATCGTTGTACTACTGGTTTTAGTCATCATTGGTGCTAAATCTCAGTTAGTTGCAAGTGGCGATATTATCATCGGCATTAATGGCGACCCAGATAAAGCCATTAAAACATCAGCAGGTAGTAAGCTTTTAGGCGCACTATCTGAGTCAGGTATTTTCGTATCATCTGCATGTGGTGGCGGTGGCTCTTGTGGTCAGTGTCGTGTACACATTAAAGAAGGTGGTGGTGATATTCTGCCAACTGAGCTTGATCACATATCTAAAGGTGAAGCCCGTGAAGGCTGTCGTTTAGCGTGTCAGGTAAATGTTAAAAATGACATGGAAATTGAGCTTGAAGAGTCAATTTTCGGTGTTAAGAAGTGGGATTGTGAAGTTATCTCTAATGATAACAAAGCAACGTTCATCAAAGAACTTAAGCTGCAAATTCCAGATGGCGAGTCAGTGCCGTTTCGTGCGGGTGGTTACATCCAAATCGAAGCTCCACCTCACCATGTTAAATATGCAGATTTCGATGTTCCTGAAGAGTATCGTGGCGACTGGAACCATTTTGGTTTCTTCGATCTGGAGTCAAAAGTAGACGAAGAAACAATTCGTGCTTACTCAATGGCTAACTACCCAGAAGAAGAAGGCATCATTATGCTTAACGTGCGTATTGCTGCTCCACCTCCAAGAAACCTTAGCTTGCCGTGTGGTAAAATGTCTTCGTACATTTGGTCACTTAAAGAAGGCGACAAGGTAACTATTTCGGGTCCATTTGGTGAGTTCTTTGCTAAAGACACTGACGCAGAAATGGTATTTGTTGGTGGTGGTGCTGGTATGGCGCCAATGCGTTCTCATATCTTTGACCAACTTAAACGTTTGAACTCTAAACGTAAGATGAGCTTTTGGTATGGTGCACGTTCTGAGCGTGAAATGTTCTACGTAGAAGATTTTGACGGCCTAGCCGCTGAAAATCCTAACTTCGTATGGCATACAGCACTTTCAGATCCACAGCCTGAAGATAACTGGGAAGGCTATACTGGCTTTATCCATAACGTGTTATTTGAGAACTATCTTAAAGATCACGAAGCGCCTGAAGATTGTGAGTACTACATGTGTGGTCCTCCAATGATGAATGCGGCAGTTATTACTATGCTTAAAGATTTAGGTGTTGAAGACGAAAATATCTTACTAGATGACTTCGGTGGCTAACACTAATACCAAAACAGTTTAGTTTTGGTTAAAATACCAGCCTCGTAGCACTTGTGTTACGAGGCTTTTTTTATTCTTTAATTTTATCAATCTATTAAGTAGAGCTGTTATGAATCGAGTAAGTACTTCACAGGGCATAATGGCCTTTTTACTAATTACACTGACTTTATTATTGTCTGGGTGTGGTGAAAAGCCAGAGTTAAAAGAAACCTTTTTAGAAGGTAAGACTATGGGTACCACTTATCATATTAAATATTATGATGAGCAAGCCCAGCTATCGGCTTCACAACTACAGCTGCAAATAGACGCTGTTTTAAAAGATGTGAACCAATCTATGTCTACTTACATAGAAGACTCTGAAATAAATACATTTAACAGATTACCTGCAAATCAAGTCATGCCAATTAGCGAAGATTTTAGGGCTGTTATAAGCGAGTCTATTCGCTTGGGTGAATCAACTAAAACACTCGACGTAACAATGGGGCCTTTAATTGATTTATGGGGCTTTGGGCCTGATAAAAAACCAACTAATCGCCCAAGTGATGAAGAGCTTGCAAGTATGGTTGAAAAAATAGGCATTGATAAACTTATCTTAAATGAGCAAGGACTGGCTAAAACAGTTAATGGACTGGAGCTTTCTTTTTCGGCAACAGCTAAGGGCTATGGTATTGATAAAGTTGCCCAGTTATTAGAAAGCCACGACATTACTAATTACATGGTTGAGATTGGTGGTGAGCTGCGTATAGCAGGTGAAAAGCCAAATAATCAGGATTGGAAAATCGCGATTGAGCAACCAGATGCGCAACCTGGAGAGCGTAAGGTACACCGTGTTTTATCGCCAGGTACAAGTGGTATAGCGACATCGGGTGATTACCGTATTTTTTATAAAATGGATGGCGAGATCTATACCCACTTAATTGATCCAGCAACAGGTATGCCTATTAAGCACGACTTAGTGTCGGTAACTGTGCTTCATCCAAGCGCTATGACAGCAGATGGTTTAGCGACGGCACTTACTGTAATGGGGATGCAAAAAGCGCAAGCTTATGCTGAGCAACATGATTTACCGGTTTATTTAATAGGTAAATCAAAAGAGGGTTTAATTACCTACTCAAGCCCAGCATTTAAGTCTTATTTATAGTATGGTGCTGACTTGTTTATTTCCGTGTTATTTGGGTATATAATAGCAGTCGCTCAAAAATATTTGAGTTTAATTTATTGCTGATCAATAGGGGCTAAGCAATGTCACTTTTTCTTCTTACTTTTGGCTTACTAATTTTGATAGTTTCGGCTATGGCCGTTGGTATGATCGTGCAAAAAAAATCTATGGCAAGCAGCTGTGGTGGTTTAGGTTCGGTTGGTATTGATAAAGCCTGTGATTGCGATGATCCATGTGATAAACGCAAAAACCGTTTAGCAAAAGAGCAAGCCTGGAAAGAAAACCAAATTATTTAAGCCTGTCTTAAATATTAAAAAGCGCTTTATAGCGCTTTTTTTGTGCCTGTAAAACGCCTTCGCATCATAGCTTCCAAAGCAATCCAATCTAAATGTATTAGACAAAGGTATATAGTTTAGTTTTTTTCACCTATTAGGTTTATTTTTCTCGTTTGTCAAATTGGAGCTAACACTCTAAAGTTTAACCATAGACAAAGAGCAAGGCTCTCGTCATAAGCTTGAGGCATAAGTTAGCCTCGCTTAAAAGAATCTTTATATTGTGTGTGAAGATGTTGTCAGTGTGAAAGGCAGCTCAAGTTCGGTGGATTTACTTCCATAAAGAACGAGTTTGAGTTGTTTTTATTCCCTACAATTGCCACGCAGTGTAAACCAAGAATCTTTATATTGTGTGTGAAGATGTTGTCAGTGTGAAAGGCAACTCAAGTTCGGTGGTGACTGAATTTGGGTTGTTTTTATTTACTTTCAATTGCCACGTAATGTAAACCAAGAATCTTTATATTGTGTGTGAAGATGTTGTCAGTGTGAAAGGCAACTCAAATTCGGTGGATTCACTTCCATAAAGAACGAGTTTGAGTTGTTTTTATTCCCTACAATTGCCATGCAGTGTAAACCAAAAATCTTTATATTGTGTGTGAAGATGTTGTCAGTGTAAAAGGCGGCTCAAGTTCGGTGGTGACTGAATTTGGGCTGTTTTTATTTGTGCGACACAATTATTACTCCCTCCTAAAAACCTATAATCCTATTAAATATTTCTCTTTAAATCGTTTTTTATTTGAACTAACCGAATGTTTTTTATCGTGTTATTTTTTATTAACAAAATAGCTTCGAAAGCTTAACTCAAATTAATTGATTTTTAGTTGAACAGAAAATTCTCTTTGTTATACTCAAGTTCGAACTTTCAGTAAGTTTTGAAAGTTTGGTTGATACGGATCAATTTTCGCTAGATAAATATGTGCTAGCTGGATTTGATTGTATTTAGCACCTGGTTTTAGGGCTTACAACAGCAATGTTTTTTAAATTTTTCCATTGCGAACTGTATTACTCTAATTTTGTTATAGTCATTTTAGTAGGTTAATGTCTTTGAACACACTTTCTTTGCATCATACAGCTACGGAACTTGCCTCTGGCGAGCCGCAGACGTGTGAGCGCTTGAATAAAGCAGGCAAGGGCGTGTGTGTAGCTATAACTTTATTAGTGTTTAATACTGTAATGTTGCTAAGCGGTGCATTAGAGGATGCCTTCAAGCTTGAAGCGCTATTAAGTGATGGGTTTATTGTAGAGCCACTGTTACTTAATCTTGCGCAATTTTTAGCTCATCCGATCATATCAAGTCAGTTACTTATTGGCCTTTGTTGGTTATTGTTCCATATTTGTCCAGCGCGTCGTGCTGGCATAATCCTCCGTAAAGCAGCCTTTGCTTTTAGCGAGGCTAAAGTTCTTCAGCCTGTGATCTCTTCACACGGTTGTCGTGCTCCACCTAGCTTTACAGGTTGCCTGTAACGCTGCATCTTGTTGCTGGTTTTAATTATTTGTTCTTGCTGTAAATAATTAAGGTTAGCTAAAACAAAGTAGCTCCGTGTTTTTTAAACACATTTCAGCCAACCACCACTCACCCAAGTTAACTTTTATTACGTTATATAAATGCGTTTAGAAAGCTGGGTTTGTTGCTAGGTCATTAATGGCATGAGCTTTAGGTTTTGAATAGCCCCCTTATTTTTATAATTTAATTCTAGTTAACTTGGGTTTTTATTGAAAAATCGTTGCTTTGGTTTTTATTTTAAGCAGCAAATTGAAACTCTAGGTTTGTAGGATACTCCCTTGTTAATTCGTAACCTTTGTAATATTGCTTTAGCTAGTACAGTGCTGGCGTTGTCAGGCTGTAAAGGCGGGATACTCGATCCAAAAGGGCAGATAGGCATTGATGAGAAAAATTTAATCATCATCGCAACCGTGCTTATGTTGCTTGTAGTCGTTCCCGTTATTGTGATGACTTTGTATTTCGCTTGGAAATATAGAGACACTCAAAACCAAGAAATTTATGCTCCAAAATGGGCTCATTCAAATAAAATTGAAGCCGTTGTTTGGGCTGTTCCTATTGTTATTGTAATCATTTTAGGTGTTATTACCTGGCAGTCTACCCAAGAGCTAGACCCTTACAAACCAATTGAAGGTAAAGGTAAGCATCTTACTGTTGAAGTGGTTTCATTAAACTGGAAGTGGCTGTTTATATATCCTGAGCAAGGTATTGCTACGGTTAATGAATTAGTGTTCCCAGCAAATGTACCTGTTGAATATAAAATCACTTCAGAGAGCACAATGAACTCCTTTTTTATTCCGCAATTGGGTAGTCAAATATACTCAATGGCTGGGATGGAAACCAAGCTTCACTTAATTGCAAATGAGCCAGGTACGTTTAAAGGCTTTTCTGCAAATTACAGCGGCGCAGGTTTTACTGGCATGAAATTTAATGCCATTGCTACACCTACCCAAGCTGGTTTTGATAAGTGGGTGAGTGATGTGAAAGCGAATTCAAGCGCTAACAACCTGACTCATGCAAATTATGTTGAGCTTGCAAAAGCAAGTGAAAATAACCCTGTAGCCTATTACGGAAAAGTTGATGACGGCTTATTTCATACCATTGTTATGAAGTATATGCAGGCGCATGGCGATATGAACAAAAAACACCATGCAATGGGCGAACATGGGCAAATGAGTAAAAAGCATCATGAAATGAGTGAGCACTCAATGCCTTCATCTCACAGCCAAGGCGAGGAATAATAATGTCGTTATTAGGTAATCTTTCACTCGACGCAATTCCGTTTCATGAGCCAATTCTTGTGTTCACGATGTCGGTTATTGCGATAGCTGGGCTTATTATTGCCGGGCTTATTACAAAGTATAAAAAATGGGGCGTGCTTTGGCGCGACTGGATCACGTCTGTTGATCACAAACGCTTAGGCGTAATGTATATTCTTTTAGCACTAATAATGCTGTTTCGTGGTTTTTCAGATGCAATAATGATGCGTGCGCAGTTGGCACTTGCTACCAGTGGTGCGCCAGGTTATTTACCACCAGAACACTACGACCAAATATTTACTGCCCACGGCGTAATCATGATCATATTTATGGCAATGCCATTTATGATTGGTCTAATGAACATTGTATTACCACTTCAAATTGGTGCTCGCGATGTTGCTTTCCCATTTTTAAATAATTTAAGTTTTTGGTTTACAGCCAGTGGTGCAATTTTAATTAACTTATCACTTGTGTTTGGTGAGTTTGCAAAAACAGGTTGGGTGGCATATCCGCCGCTTTCGGAGCTGACCTTTAGCCCTGGGGTGGGGGTTGATTATTATATTTGGGCCTTGCAAATATCCGGGCTCGGTACACTTCTAACAGCCGTAAACTTTTTAGCGACTGTGTTTAAAATGCGTGCACCAGGTATGACCCTAATGAAAATGCCAATTTTCACATGGGCATGTACATGGGCAAACATATTAATTGCAGCATCATTCCCAATTTTAACTGCTGTACTTGCAATGCTAACGCTTGACCGTTATCTCGACTTCCACTTCTTTACCAATGAATTGGGCGGTAACGCCATGATGTACATCAACCTGTTTTGGGCATGGGGTCATCCTGAGGTATACATATTAGTATTACCAGCGTTTGGTATTTTTTCTGAAATTATTTCGACCTTTGCCGGTAAACGTTTATTTGGTTACAAGTCGATGGTTTACGCCAGCGGTGCAATCTCAATTTTAGGCTTTATTGTTTGGCTACATCACTTCTTTACGATGGGCTCGAGTGCTAACGTTAATGCGTTTTTTGGGGTAATGACCATGGTTATTGCCGTACCAACTGGGGTTAAGTTATTTAACTGGTTATTTACCATTTACCGAGGTCGTTTACGTATTAGCGTACCGGTACTTTGGACACTTGGCTTTATGGTTACCTTTACCGTAGGCGGTATGACCGGTGTATTACTTGCTATTCCTGGCGCCGATTATGTACTGCATAACAGCTTATTCTTAATTGCACATTTTCATAACACAATTATTGGTGGTGCTGTGTTTGGTTACCTGGCCGGTTTTGTATTTTGGTTCCCTAAAGCAATGGGCTTTAAACTTAATGAAAAATGGGGCAAAGCATCATTTTGGTGTTGGATTATTGGTTTCTTCGTAGCATTTATGCCGCTGTACGTACTTGGTTTCTTAGGTATGACACGTCGCTTAAACCACACTAACAACCCAGATTGGAACATATGGTTATACATTGCCGCAGGCGGTGCTGTAATTATTATGTTTGGTATTATCAGCCAGGTAATTCAATTATATGTGAGCTTTAGAGACCGTGAAGCGCTTGACGATACAACAGGCGATCCGTGGAACGGCCACACACTTGAGTGGGCTACAAGTTCACCTCCGCAAATTTATAACTTTGCAACAATTCCACATATTGATGATATTGATGCATGGACCGATATGAAAGAAAAAGGTCAAGCATATCAAGATAAGGCAAACTACAGCCCTATTCATATGCCTAAAAACACATCAGCTGGCGTGTTAATGGCAGCAAGCTTAACAGTATTTTGTTTTGCAATGATTTGGCATATTTGGTGGTTAGCTGTTGTTGGGCTAGTAGGCGGAATTGCCATTTTTATCAAACGTTGTTACACCAGCGATGTAGATTACTATATACAACCTGATGAAATTGCACGCACTGAAGCTGCATATAATTCAAGTGGCATTAAGGAGCTAAAAGCGTGAGTACACTTTCTGCAAATTTAGAATCAGCAAATTTAGACTCTGTATCACATGATGATCATGCCCACGCGCATGATCATCACGATACTTCGGGTGACACGATATTTGGCTTTTGGTTATACCTAATGACCGATTGCCTATTATTTGCCTCGTTTTTTGCCACCTACGCAGTGCTGTTTATGAACACTGCCGGCGGTGTATCGGGTAAAGATATTTTTGAGCTCGACTTTGTAGCAGTAGAAACTGCTGCACTACTTATTAGTAGTATTACCTTTGGTTTTGCCATGATTGCCGCTCAAGGGCAAAAAAAGGCACTAACACTGACTTGGTTATTTGTTACGTTTTGTTTAGGTGCTGTGTTTATTGGTATGGAAGTATACGAATTTCATCACCTAATTGTGCATGGCAATGGCCCACAACAAAGTGCTTTTTTGACATCATTTTTCTCATTAGTTGGCCTACATGGTTTACATGTAACTGCGGGTCTAATTTGGATGACCATAATGATGATTGAAGTTGCTAAACGCGGCTTAGGTAAAGCAACCGTAACGCGTTTAAGCTGCTTAAGCCTATTTTGGCACTTCTTAGACATTGTTTGGATTTGTGTATTTACCGTTGTTTATTTAATGGGAGCAATGTAATGAGCCACAGCGAAACGCATGCGTTAAAGCAAACGCAAAGTGATCATCATGATGAATCTCATGGCAGTGTTAAAACTTACTTAATTGGCTTTGTGCTATCGGTAATTTTAACTGCTATACCGTTTTACATGGTAATGGAAGGTGACTTTTCAAAAGCAACAACGCTTTGGAGCATTGTTACTTTAGCAATCGTACAAATTTGGGTGCATTTAAAATACTTTTTACACCTTAATTTTACCACCGAAGATGGCCGTGCAAGTACTTTCACATTCCTATTCAGTGCTCTGATCATCGTAATGGTTGTTGGGTTATCTGTTTGGATCATTTATGAATCTAACGCAATGATGATGTACTAGGAGTTGAAGATGTTTCGTCGTTATTTATCAGTGACAAAGCCGGGTATTATTATGGGCAATTTGATCAGCGTAGCGGGCGGGTTTTTACTTGCTTCGCGCGGTGATATAGACCCATGGTTAATGATTGCCACATTAATTGGTTTGTCGCTAGTGGTTGCATCAGGTTGCGCTATCAATAATGTTATAGATAGAGACATAGATGTGGCCATGGCGCGTACTCGTACGCGGGTTACAGTAACGGGCGAAATGTCGGCCTTTGCTGCACTTAGTCACGGTATTTTATTGGGTGTTGTGGGCTTTGGTTTACTTATCGCCTACACCACTCAAGCCGCGGTATTTTTTGCAGCCTTTGGCTACGTAATTTATGTAGGGGTTTATACCCTCTACATGAAACGCAACTCAGTATATGGCACTTTTGTAGGCAGCCTTTCTGGCGCTGTACCGCCAGTAGTAGGTTACTGCGCCGTAACAGGGCAGTTCGATATGGGCGCATTAATACTGCTAGTCATGTTTAGCTTGTGGCAAATGCCGCACTCTTACGCTATTGCTATTTTTCGCTTTAAAGATTATCAAGCTGCAGGTATTCCTGTATTACCAGTAGCGCAAGGTATCGACAAAGCAAAACGCCATATCGTACTTTACATTGCTGTATATGCCCTAGTTGTGATGTTACTGCCAATTACTGGCTACACAGGAGCTGCTTTTATGGCTGTGGCGTGTATTACCAGCTTTTGGTGGTTGCTAATGGCATTGCGTGGTTATCGTCGTAATATTGATATGAGTAGCTGGGCACGTAAAGTGTTCGCATTTTCAATCATTAATATTACAGCGTTAAGCATTGCTATGGCTGTTGACTACCATAGCGTTGCTCCACAGCTATTAACGCTTACCTAATTTAAAAATTTTTAACTATTCCAAAGTTAATCCAAAGGCTCGAAAGAGCCTTTTTTTATGCCTGAATATTGAAATGATTTAGCATTCGTATAATCGCTATTTTATTTTTTAAAATCATCAGCATTGTAATAAAGTGGTTTAAGGGTGCCGCAGTTAATAAACTTATAGGTAAGCTCATTTTCAGCTGGGACACGTTTTGAGGTACGAAGCTTTTGCATACATGCATTAACTAAATCAACAAAAATAAGATGGTTATAGCTCGGCGCTTGTTGAATTTTATGAATATAAATACGCTCACTCCCGCCCAGATTAATCATGTCGTAGTCTTGCCATTGCGATGATTCACTTAAATCTTTTAGATCTCTGGCATACAGTTGCTTACTCAGTTCAAGCTCTTTTTTTGAGTAAATTAAACTACCACCTTGTTGATAATCACCCTCGTAAATGTCGGCAATAATCGTAATTTCTTCACCACGCATTAAATGTTGAATATTAAACGCTTGTGGCTTAACCGTGATTAGTTCAGCATTTCTAACAAAGTTTAAGAGTGCGACATCGGGGTTTCCTATTTTATAAACAACTTGCACATCATCTGGAGAATTATAACTAGGTAAGTTAATCGCAATTATAGATGAGCCTTGATTAACCAAAGCCATAGGATGCTCAGCATTGTAAGCGGGGTCTACCGGTGGAAGTTCTGCTTTTTCTTCTTCAGCTGCGGCAAAGCCACTTAAAGTAACTAGTAATAAAGTAAGTAGTAGGCGCATTATAATCTCAATTAATTTATGAGCTTAAATTGTAGTATAAAATATATATTACATTGAGTTAATTACACTTAATACTTAAATGCCAAGCATTGTATAAAAGGCTCAAATGAGCCTTTTATACAATTTCAGGTAATCTTAAAGCGACATTAAAATAAGCACTATTTAATTGCTTTTTTTACTTCTCGCCAATCTATTATTTTAAAGTTTTGAGGTTGCTGTGGCATACGATTATAACCATCTTGTACAACTAAAATACCTTCAGGATAACCCGGTAGGGACTTAGATGTTACTGTTAACCCGTCGGTTTCTGATGAGCCATCAATACCATTAACCAAATCACTTATTACATTAAACTTACCCGTAAACTCTAAGCTAGGTGTTTTAATGCCCGCAGTATCATTATTTATTTTATACAGTACGTAGCTGTTATCACCTTGGCTCGAAACAACTAAATAACGTGTTTTGTCGCTGTGGTAAATTTCCATACCTTCAACATCATCAACAAGTTGCTCATTTATACCTTGCAGCATAACCGGTGTACTGCCTGCCGTTGGCTCTGCACCTATAAACCAAATACCGGCATCTTCTTCGCCTACAAATAATTGTCCCAGTTCATCATCTGCACTACAGCCTTCTGGTTGGCTTGGTAGGTTAAACTCGCGAACAAGTTTGCCTGTTATTTTTTCGTTATCCTCACTGATTTTATATTGCTGATACAGCCCCGATTTATCATTTACAAATACATAGTTCCCCGTATTTGACGAGTACATACATAAGCCATAAATTTCATCAAGATTGGTAGGAATATCAGCAATGTACTTCACACTATTATTAGCTTGTACTGTAAATAGACTAATACCGTTAAGCGTTCGGTTACTAGCAGTTATTAATGTATTGGTACTGTTTTTAATCGTGCTATTTTGTCGCAGGTCTACGTTATTTAAACGACCAACTTCAAGTGACTGTTCAAGCTTGCCATTTAGGCTGTATACCATTAGTCCACGGCGTTTATCGGTGCCTAAAATTAAGCTGTTTGCTGCATCTTTAGGGTTAACCCAAATTGCCGGATCGTCTGCTGCATCACCAAATGCTTGAACGGGGGCCGTTTGTGCACTTGCCTTTATTTGAGTGATTGATTGAGTGTTGGTTTTTAATGGTTTTTTGATAGGTGTTACAGGTAATGTACTTTTAATATAAGCGCCTGTTTCGTCGTTATACAGCACTGCCGTTGCCGCGTTGTTACTTGTGTAATTTACCGCTACCGATTCCAAGCTCAAGTCACCATTTAACATCCAGTTATTAAGCATTTTACTAATTGGATCATAAGCATACACAGTATTGTTTTTGGTACTAGTAAACCAGATAATACCATCTTGCGAAGCTGAAATAGCTCCTAGTTCACTGTGTAACTTTCCAAAGGGGGCGACTAAAGCAATCGGTTTTTTATCTGCTTGCGATTCAGCGTTCGCGTTTATTGCCCAAATGCCTACTTCGCTTTCACTTACATATAAGGTATTTGTTGTTGTACTTACAGCACAACCCGACGCCTCACTAACGCCAGAAAATTCACGTACATTTACGTTAACCGCTTTATTATTCGCTGTATCAAAAATAATAGTTTCGGTAATTAGCCCGCGTACATCAGGTACAAATGCCGATATTGATTCACTCGCTTTATTAGCAAATAAACACACCGTATCGGGTTGTGCTTGTGGTGGGTTAATGCGGGTTAGTTCAATTGTATTCCAGCCACTTTGAGTGTGCTCAAGCTTAAATATAACAACGTTATCTTGATTGTTATCAATAGTTGCAACCAAAAATGAGTGTGCTGTTAGCTTAGTGACAGCAAGCGCTTCAAAGTTACCTTTTTTTATAATGCGGCTTTGTTGCGTTTCACTTTCAACTAACACTAAGCCTTTGCTTTCGCTTGCTAGCAACCAATTGTTATTATTTAACCATGCCGCTTGTGAGCCTTGCATGTTATCTGTTGGACCAAATTTAGTACTATTAATGACTACTTTATCAGGTGTGTTTTTTACTGCCGTATTTGTAGCCACGTTACTATTGCTACATGCACTTAATGTGCTAAGCACTAAGCTACTTACAATTAAGCTAAGAGATGTTTTTAATTTAAATTTCATGTTGTAACCTTTTATTGGTCAAAGCGCTTTTGAGTGCTGTAACGCACTTCGCCTTTATAGTTAATAGCCGTTGCTTTTAGTGCTTCATTGTTAATCGAAAAGCTCAAAAATCCTGGAGTAGCTTCTGCAAAACGCGTAAATTCACGTTGTTTTACGTAACGCGCTTCGCTACCACCACCAGATACAAAGTGGTCGAGTTTACTGCCATCTATTTGGTTATGTTGCAGGTCATGTTCGTGTCCTGCTATGTATGCTTGCACACCATTTTGCTCAAATATGGGCTCGAGTAAATTACGTAAACCTTCAGTAAGTCCATAACGTTTTCCACTGCTATAAAGTGGGTGATGACCAACCACTATTTTCCATCGAGCTTGGCTATTTGAGAGTTGGCTATTTAACCATGTTAATTGCGCTTGGCTGTTTTGCCCTTGAGTTGCTTTGTATTTTTCGCGTGTTTTGTATTCAGGGTTTAAAGTATTAGTGTCTAAAAACACCATTAATATCTGCTCGCCACCTTTTAAAGTAAAGGTTTTGCTGTAATAGCGTGCAGGTAAATTCCAGCGCTGACTTTTTTTACTGTAATCAAGTTGTGCTTGCGCATTACCTAAATAATCATGATTACCCAGTACTACATACCAAGGCTCGAATGTATGTGGACCATGGTAAATATCTTCATAGGCACTTTGCCAAAGCGGGTCGTTAACACTTGCTACCCCATTGGGATAAAAGTTATCGCCCGTTGAAATAGTAAAATCACCATCCGTTTGAAACATCGCTATTTCTAACTGGTGTGCTACGTCTTTTTGATAAAAGTGCCCGTTATGACCCCAATCACCAATAACCGTAAAATTTAAGCTCTTAGGCAGCACCGTCAAGTTGGCAATTTTTTGTTGCTCGTATAATACATCGGTGTACGTTACGTTTGCCAATACGCTTTGTATACTGCATAAGCCAAGTGTTATTAGCAGTAATGTTTTTTTTATCATTATAGTTCTCTCATGTTTGGCAGCGCTAAATAAAGTGATTAGCACTACCTCATAAACTTATTTAAAACGCGTAACGCAGCATAAGTTGATAAACCGGTCCGGCTTCTTCAGATTCAATTTCGTACTCATCAAAGCTTCTACTAAATTGATCTTCAACGGTATCAAATTTATTAAAGGTTTCGTCTTTACTTGCATCAAGTAGGTTTGAACCCACCAAGCGTAGCGTTACATCTTCCCAACGCTTCTCTATAAACACTTCAAAGTCGGCACTGTAAGATGTAGTTATTTCTTCACCTACAATACGTCCATAGGCATCACCTTGCTTGCGGTAAGTTGCGCCAAATGCAGCTTTGAGTTCGGGTAAGTCTTGAATAAACCCAACGTTATAAACGTAGTCTGATTGGTCGTTAAATTTGCGAGTTCCAAAAAAATCGGTTACTTCACTATCAAGCCATGAGTAGTTTAAAAATACACCCGTATTAGGCATGCTAAATGCGCCAAGTGGAGTAGATAAATCAAGCTCAACTCCTTTAACATTACCATCGCCGGTGTTGCGTGGTTGCAGTACAAATGTACCTTCGCCCTCAGAGCCTTCTTGTCCTGTATTTGCTATTTCTATTAGGTCATTTACTTTGCGATAAAATAAATTAATACCTACAACGCCACTTTTTCCTAAGCGATACTCGTAGCCTAAGTCCATACCCCAAGCTGATTCTGGTTTTAATTCAGGGTTCCCTAGTTGGTCGTTATCGCCAAGCTCTTTTTCGATAAGTGCCGGCGTTAAAAAATCAAACTCAGGGCGGCGTAAACTACGCGCAATCGATGCACTTATACGCCCATTTTCGCTAACGTTATAACGAAAGTGTGCCGAGGGGAGGATAAAGTCGTAACTATTATTTTCGCTCACGCCAATTGTTTTATCATTAATTTTAGAATCGGTAGACTCCCAGCGAACGCCCAGCTCCCAAGCAAATAAATCATCTTTGTGCTTAACAAGGGCAAATAAGTCAAAGCGATCTTCTTCTAAAGTATTTACACCACCAGTAACCGCTTCGTACTCGCTATTAAATGTAGCAAGCGTTAAAGGTGTTGCTGCGTATTGCTCCCAACTGGTAAGTGCAAGTTCTAATTCGTTTTGCGATTCTAAAATTTCACTGTCGCGTTTTTTATTTTGTAAAAATGCACCAAACTGAATTTCTTTGCTGTCACCCCAAGGTTGGCTGTGTTGCCACTGTAGAGTCCATTCTTTATCATCTATTTCACTTTTAGTTTGCTCTTCTTCAAATACCATCGGCAGCTCTGAGGTATCTAATTCGACTTCTTCCTCATAAACAGACTCTTCAAACCGAGCAAAGCCAAATTTAAACTTACTTGTGCCACTTAGTAGTGGAAATTCATAAGCGGTATTGATGTTGTAATTAGTTTGGTCAATATATTTAACATTCGCATTATCTGTTTCTAAGTTACCGCCATTTACAATATCGTTATTGGTTGCAGTTGGGTCGTTGTATTCAAATGAACGTTCATCCTCAGTACGCTCTGTATCAACCCACATAGCGCTAATATTAAACTGACTATCGTCGTCAAAAACAATTTCGTAGCTGGAGTTAAGTGACGTGTCGTCGCCATCGCGAGTGTCAGATTGGTCTTCGCGGTTATCAAATTCTTCTGTTTGAAAGTTTATATTGTTTTCAGGGCTATCGCCGTAGCGCAAACTATTTTTTTGTTTTGGGTTATATCTGCCTTGTAAATTTGCACCAAGTAATAAGCGCCCACCAGCCAATTCAGTACCGTACACTGCAGCTAAGCTTTCTTTAAATTCACCATCGTCATAAAGCAAGCCACCAGCACGCAAGTAACCGCCATCTAAACTGTAACCATCGCGCAATACAATATTTAATGTGCCCGCAATAGCATCGGCTGAGCGGTTAGCACTTGATGAGCGAATTATTTCAACGCGTTCAATTAACTCAGCCGGAATTCGGTCAACAAAAAATGAACGATCGGCACCAGCGCCAGGTACTTCTTCACCGTTTATAAGCACCTTTGTATAAGCAGGGCTTAACCCTCGCATACGTGCACCATCCGATTCAAGCACATCCGATAAAAATGTAACACTGGGTACTCGTTTTAATGCATCGCCTGCGGTCAATGGTTCAAAACGTTGAAAGTACTCTTGTGAATACTCCAAGGTTGGTGCGAGTTCGTCTGAGCGGTTTCTGTAGCCAATTTCACCGTATACAACAATTTTGTCAGAAACTTCGATATCTTTTTTTGCGGTTTCTTTTGCATCATCTTCTGCATAAGCCGTCAAATTACATAAGGCTAATGCGGCTACCAGTGCTTTTATTTTAAAGTCTTTCATTGTATTTGCTCTTGGTTATTGCTGGTTTGTTTCTTGGTATGGCGAGCAAGCTAAAGATATTTGGTTACGTAAATGTGACAGTGTTTAGGTTAAATACATGTATTTAGAGGTGTTTGAGCAATATATAGAGTGTATTGAGCTTTTATCACTCCTCGTAAAGTCAGGTGTTATGTACCGTGCAGGGCTGTTTTTAAAGTAGGTATCATCTCGTTGTCATATAGCTGAGCTAATATGACCCTGCTAACAAAAACTTGTATGAACTAACTTTAAAACTCATTTATAAACGAGATACCGCACATGCGATTTAACCCCTTTATCAGCCACCGATTATTAATAAACGCTATTATTGCGATGTTTTTTAGCGCTGTGTTTTTAAGTAGTTATTTAGGTGTATTAAAAACTTACGCCAGTATTCAGTGGCTCGATATTATGGGGGAGGGCGGTATTGTATTAATGACCCTTGTATGGATTGCCGCGTTATTAATTTCAAGACCACCGAGTAAAGTAACCACTTACTTAGTGATAGGTGTTGGGCTATTTATGTTCTCGGCAACCCTAGATTTACTTGATGAATGGCTAATGCATCCCGCCCATCAATGGCTCAGTTGGATTGAATCTCTGCCAGCCCCTTTAGGCATGTTGTTAACGAGTGTGGGTTTGTATTATTGGCATCAAGAGCAGTACGTATTAAATCGTCAGCTACGCCGCCGTGAAGCGCATTTACGTGAGCACGATAAGGTGTGCTCAGTTACAGGTCTTTATAAGGCGCAGTACCTAGATTCTGCAATTAAAGAGCAACTTACGAGCAAACAACCACTCTGGCTTGGCGCGATTGATATTCGTGATTTTTCGCATTTTAATAGTGAGTTTGGCTTTAGTGAGGGCGACCGGTTACTGCGTGAAATTAGCGAGCTATTGTTAATGAATTGCCGACTAAGTGATGTAGTGTGCCGCTACGCAGGAGATTGCTTTATGGTACTAATGCCAGCTACTACAGAGCAGCAAGCTAAAGAGCTAATGGCACAAATTAAAGGAGCTCTAAAGCATTGTGCATTTAAAGTTGAAGCATCTAAAAAAGCAAAGTTTCAATATGTCACTACCGCCTTAATACAAGGTAATAAGCATAGCAGTACAGATAAACTAACAAGCCAACTGCATAGTCAATTACAACAAAAAAAGCATCAACAAAAAGTAGCGCACCGTGCACACGTTTGTTAGCCAAGACGATAAATATTTAAGCGCTCAAGGGCTTATTACGTCAGCTGTAGAGCTTGCTCAAAGCCGAAACATAAATTTACATAAGTTGCTACGCGGTACCGGTATTTTTGAACAAGACTTACTTAATTTTCAGCATACATTTAGTGTGTCTCAGCAGGTGCGTTTATTAGCTCAATTTAAGTTGTTGATGAAAAGTACTGACAGTAGTTTTTTACTCGGTAGCCAACTTATTAACGACACTCGAGCCGAAGCTCAGGCATTGATATATAGCGATAATTTAGCTCAAGTATTAAAGCAATTATCACTTTTAAGAATGCAATTAGCGCCTTTGCTGTTTAGCCAAACGTATATTAAAAACGATAATGTTTATATTTACATTCAGCCAGCACATGGGCTTGATGAAAGCCTTTACCACTATGTGCTAGAGATATACAGCACTGCATTTTATAGTTTACTTAAACGAGTGAGCGAAAGTTACCCGCATTGTCAGTTCGACTTTGCTTTTAAACGCCCTCGGCATATTCAAGAATACGAGCAAAATTTAGGGCTAAAGGTAAGTTTTGATAAGCCATGTACTCGCTGGGTATTAAATAAAACCATGTTAAGGGCTAAAAACCCGCATGCGAGTGAATTACGATTTATGCAAGCGCAGTCGCAGCTACATAATAAAAGCGTAGTTAGCATGACTTTTATTGAAGCCGTTTGCAGATACTTATACTCTCACCCAAGTGCTAATTTAGAGTGTACCGCGAAGCACTTTGCTATGAGTTCAGCTACATTTAAGCGCAGGCTCAAACTCAATGGGGTACGCTTTTCAGCGTTAATAGATGAGCAAAATAAGCACAAAGCTATTTACCTACTTACTCTGTGCGCTAAACATAACGAACAAGTCGCTGAGCATTTAGCTTTTTACGATATACCTAACTTTCGGCGCGCCTTTAAGCGCTGGACAGGCTTAACACCTAATCAGTTAAAAGCGCAATAAGTTACTCAGTTGCCATGTCGATGGAGTGCAACAATGTTCGTGCATTTAAATGAAGGTTTGGATCTTCTGGATTTGACGTATTAGTCAGCCAAATTACATTGCCTTCTTTATTTACAAACAATGTAGTAGGTGTGCCTCGTATACCTAATTGCTGTGCTATTGCATCGGCTTTTACAGCTGTTTTAAAAGTATAACCTCTTTCGCTAAGTGCTTTAGCGGGGGTAGCATCGTCATCTTCTTTAAAGCTCACGGCAATAACTTTTAAGCCCATATCATCAATTTTTTGAAGTGCTGGCTGCAGCTTTTTACAGTACGGACACCACGTTGCCCAAAAGTGTAAAACGTAAGGTTGACCTAATAAATCTTGAGTGTTGAGCGGCGACCCATCAGCCATTTGTAAATTTAATGTAGGCAATTTAGGATATGTTGCTTCTGAGCTTGTATCTTGTGCGTAAGCTGTAAAGCTTAATAAAATTAGCGTGATGGTAATAAATAGCTGTTTCATAATATGCTCTTTTTTATTTTACATATTAAACAAGAACGATAATTTAACATTTTTCTTTCAAACTAAAAGCCAGCAGCTTGTTCAACAACAATAGCGTGGCGTTTAGCGAGGCGTAGGTGATCTCTATCGTAACCACCACCTATTACTGTGGCAACAGGTGTGTTGTGCTCAAGGCATCGTTTTAGCACTAAATGGTCGCGCTTAACTATGCCATCCCAGCTTATATCTAATTTACCCAAGCCATCACCTTGCCAAATATCAACGCCTGCATCGTAAAGTACCAAGCTTGGGTTTAGCTCTTTAAGTAAATAACTCAAGGTTTCGTCAACTATGGCAAGGTATTCGTCGTCTTTCATGTTGTCGGCTAAACCAATATCTAAATCGCTAGCGGACTTTCTAAAGGGGAAGTTTTTTTCACAATGGATAGAACAAGTATAAGCGTATGCTTGATGCTCTAACATTGCGGCTGTGCCATCACCTTGGTGCACGTCTAAATCAAAAATAAGTACGTTAGTTACTTCACCCGATTCAATTAAAGTTTGCGTAGTAAAGGCTAAATCGTTAACCATGCAGTAGCCTGAGCCAAAATCGGTATGCGCATGGTGTGTACCACCAGCTAAGTGGCACGCTATACCATGTTTAAGTGCTAAACGAGCTGTTTGCAGCGTGCCTTGAGGTGCAGTAAAGGTACGTGCCATAAGCTCTTTTGACCAAGGTAGGCCAATGCGACGCATTGCTTTTTCATCTAAGCGGTTATTCCACAAGTCATGTATATAGTTTTCGCAGTGTATTAGCTCAAGCGGCTCTGGCGTACCGAGAATTGGTTCTACCAAGTTACTGCCGATTAAACCAAGCTCTGCAACATGCTGATATAAATGTGCAAACTTACTCATTGCAAAACGATGCTTTGGATCAAAATTAAACGAGTAGTTAGGGTGATACACCAAAGGTAAATGTGGATTTAAAGTCATGTTTGCACAAGTTAAAAAGTTTGTTCTATGGTAATCAACTAATCCTAATGAGTCTATTCTTGCGTGTCGTGAATCAACATGGCGAGTTCGCGATGTAATAGTTCGTCATCAGCTAAGTTTAACTCTATTAACCGCTTTAAATAAGTAATGCTGTCTATATCAATATGGTGGCACTTTAAACCAATATGATCCGCTTCTATATGGCACACCACAACCTCCATATTTATTTCTATTTCGCTTTGAGGAGGTATAAAACGCAGTATTGCATTAGTATCAGTATTGCTTATAAAAGCATCACACTTAGTGATTAATGCACCATGTAAAGATACATCAAGTAATTTACATGGGTATTGGTGATCATTAAAAATTACTTGTACATCGGTTGAAAATAAAACACGAGAAAACTGACGACGATTTTGCATAACCTAATTTAGCCTTACTGTTTTTATAATAAATTAAGCATAGCGGGTAATTCTCTACATGCTAGCAGGATATGCTCCTGTAATGCTGGTGGCATAAAAAAGCCCCGCATAAATGCAGGGCTTAAGAATTTATCTAAAATCAGCTATTAACCAATTTTTTTGTACTTAATACGTTTAGGTTCAGTTGCTGCTGCACCAAGTGTCTTTTTAAGCCACTCTTCGTATTCAGTATAGTTACCATCAAAGAAGTTAATTTGACCTTCGTCGCGGTAATCTAAAATGTGCGTAGCAATACGGTCAAGGAACCAACGGTCATGCGATATACACATTACACAACCAGGAAACTCTAAAATAGCGTTCTCTAGCGCACGTAGTGTTTCAACGTCCAAGTCATTGGTTGGCTCATCGAGTAGTAATACATTGCCGCCAGCTTTTAATAACTTAGCAAGGTGTAAACGGTTACGTTCACCACCTGATAGGTCTTTAACAAACTTTTGCTGATCGTTACCTTTAAAGTTAAAGCGACTTACATACGCACGACTTGGGAACTCAAAGTTACCAATTTTTAGTACGTCTTGACCGTCTGATATTTCTTGGAAAACAGTTTTGCTTTCGTCCATACCATCACGGAACTGATCAACGGTCGCAAGGTGTACAGTTTCGCCAACGGTGATGCTACCGCTGTCTTGCTCTTGCTCACCGCTTATCATTTTAAATAACGTTGATTTACCCGCGCCATTCGCACCGATAATGCCCACAATGGCACCTTTTGGCATGCTAAAGCTTAAATCGTCAATTAAAACGCGATCGCCAAAACTCTTACGAAGATTAGTTACTTCAAGTACTTGGTCGCCTAAACGCGGGCCAGGTGGAATAAACATCTCGTTAGTTTCGTTACGTTTTTGGTAATCAGACTGCTGCATTTCAGTAAACTGAGCCATACGTGCTTTTGACTTAGCTTGACGACCTTTAGGGTTTGAACGAACCCATTCAAGTTCTTGCGCAATTGATTTTTGACGTGCTTTTTCAGATTTTTGTTCTTGCTGTAAGCGCGCATCTTTTTGTTCAAGCCAAGAAGAGTAGTTACCCTCCCATGGAATACCTTCACCACGGTCAAGCTCCAATATCCAACCAGCTACATTATCAAGGAAGTAACGGTCATGCGTTACTGCCACAACAGTGCCTTCGTAATCGTGTAAGAAACGCTCTAACCATGCAACCGACTCAGCATCCAAGTGGTTAGTTGGTTCATCGAGAATAAGCATGTCTGGTTTTTCAAGCAGTAATCGACATATAGCAACACGACGACGCTCACCACCTGAAAGGTGCTCAATTTTAGCATCCCATTCTGGCAGGCGAAGTGCATCAGCTGCGCGTTCTAAAACGTTGTCGATGTTATGACCATCGTGCGCCTGAATAACAGCTTCAAGCTCGCCTTGCTCTTTTGCAAGTGCGTCAAAGTCAGCGTCTTCCATGGCGTATTCGTTATACACTTCGTCAAGACGTTTAAGTGCATGTTTAACTTCGCCAACAGCTTCTTCAACAGTTTCACGTACTGTTTTACTTTCGTCTAAAATAGGTTCTTGCGGTAAATAACCAATTTTAGTACCAGGCTGAGGATGTGCATCACCTTCAAAATCTTGGTCAACACCGGCCATAATACGTAGTAACGTAGATTTACCAGAACCGTTTAAACCAAGCACACCAATTTTAGCGCCAGGAAAAAAGTGCAACGAAATATCTTTTAAGATAGTGCGCTTAGGTGGCACAACCTTAGATACTCGACTCATCGAGAATATAAATTTATCAGGTAAAACCATGGAGGAAAGCCTTCAAATAATAATAAAAATTTCAATGTTGTATTGTAGTGGCTGACGGGTGAAACAGTCAACGAATGGCGGGTTTTAAAGCACCAAAGCATGCTTGTAAGTAAAATATAAAATCATGAATAAATTTCATTTGGACATCTATACATCTAGAGGTTGATATTTTTTACTTTCAGTTCATAATTAAGCTTCGGTTTTTATGAGCAGGAGTAAAGTATGCCAATTACAGTAAAAGACGAGTTGCCGGCAATTGCACGTTTACGTAAAGAAAACGTATTTGTAATGCCAAAAAGTCGTGCAAAAACGCAAGAAATACGCCCAATGCGTTTGGCTATTTTAAATTTAATGCCTAATAAAGTAGAAACCGAAGTTCAGTTTATTCGCTTACTTGCCAATTCGCCTTTGCAAGTAAACGTAGAACTACTGCGCCTCGACACTCACCGCAGTAGCAGCAATTCAGAAGAGCACCTTGATACCTTTTACCGTTATTTTTCTGAGGTTAAAGACAACAATTACGATGCATTAATAGTAACCGGTGCGCCACTTGCGCATTTAGAATACGACGATGTAGCGTATTGGGATGAGCTAAAAGTCATTATTGATTGGGCTGAGCAACACGTTACCTCTACGTTGTTTTCGTGTTGGGCAGCACATGCAGCGTTATATCACCGTTACAACTTAAAGCGTGATTTAAAAGACGACAAACTGTGTGGTGTATTTACCCACCAATGTTATTTTGATCACGGTGCACTGACTCGCGGATTCGACGACACCTTTTTAGTACCGCACTCACGCTACGGCCACATTGATATAAATAAAATAAATGCCTGTGAAGAGCTAGTAGTACTGGCAGGTTCTGAGCGAGTAGGGGCTTACTTACTTAAAAATAAATCGGGTAGCCAAGTGTTTATAACCGGCCACCCAGAGTACGACGCCGATAGCTTAAAAGCTGAATACGAGCGCGATTGTAAAAAAAGCCCTAATGCACCTAAGCCCGAAAATTACTTTCCGGATGACGATGCAACCAAACAACCTTCAAAAACGTGGCAAAGCCATGCTTTTTTACTTTTTTCGAACTGGTTAAATTACTACGTGTACCAAACCACACCGTATGATATTAATTTAGTTAGCCAAGATGTGAGGACTAACAACTATGCCGAATAACGCGCCTACAAATAATAAGCAAGCCGAAATAAGTGCCGCATTAAAAGAACGCATTTTAATTTTAGATGGCGCTATGGGCACCATGATCCAAGATCATAAGCTAGAAGAAGAAGACTATCGCGGAGAGCGTTTTAAAGACTGGCATGTATTAATTAAAGGCAATAACGATTTATTAAGCCTAACCAAGCCCGACTTAATCACTGATATTCATCGTGGTTTTTTATCAGCGGGCGCCGATATTATTGAAACCAACACGTTTAACTCGACCACTATTTCGATGGAAGATTACGACATGGCAAACCTAAGCCGTGAAATAAACCTAGAGTCGGCTAAATTAGCACGCGCAATTTGCGATGAATTTACGGCTAAAACGCCAGAAAAACCACGCTATGTAGCCGGTGTTTTAGGGCCGACATCTAAAACGTGTTCAATTTCGCCAGATGTAAACGATCCGGGTTACCGAAATGTCACCTTTGATAAGCTAGTTACTGCGTATGTAGAGTCTACCCTTGCATTAATGGAAGGCGGCGCCGATTTAATACTAATCGAAACTATATTCGACACGCTTAATGCAAAAGCCGCCTCGTTTGGTGTAGAAGAAGCCTTTGAGCAAGCAGGGCGCACATTACCAGTTATGATCTCGGGCACTATTACCGACGCTTCAGGGCGTACGCTTTCTGGGCAAACAACCGAAGCATTTTATAACTCTATTCGCCATATTAAGCCTATTTCGATTGGTTTAAACTGCGCGCTTGGCCCTGATTTACTGCGCCAATATGTAGAAGAGCTTTCGCGCGTGTGCGAAACCTTTACGTCGGTACACCCTAATGCGGGCTTGCCTAATGAGTTTGGTGAATACGACTTAGAAGCGCCTGAAATGGCAGCCGAAATTATCGATTGGGGTAAATCGGGCTTTATTAATATAGTAGGTGGATGTTGTGGCACCACGCCTGCGCATATTCGTGCTTTTGCAAAAGGTTTAGCAGGCGTTAAACCACGCCAACTGCCAGAGCTTGAAGTACGCATGCGTTTATCAGGCCTTGAAGCCTGTAACTTAAATTAAGGAGCCAACATGACCCAACAAATAGCAGTATTTACTAATGTCGGCGAACGTACCAATGTAACCGGTTCTGCAATGTTTAAACGTTTAATCATGGAAGAAGACTTTGAAGCCGCGCTAACAGTGGCCCGCGAGCAAGTAGAAAATGGCGCACAGGTTATTGATATAAACATGGACGAAGCCATGTTGGACTCAAAAGCCGCCATGGTTAAGTTTTTAAACTTAATAGTCTCAGAGCCTGATATTTCACGCGTACCAATTATGGTCGACTCCTCAAAGTGGGAAGTAATAGAAGCCGGCTTAAAGTGTATTCAAGGCAAGGCAATTGTTAACTCAATATCGTTAAAAGAGGGCGAAGAGCCGTTTATTCGCCAAGCTAAAATAATAAAACGCTTTGGTGCAGCCGCTGTTGTAATGGCGTTTGATACCGACGGGCAAGCCGACACGGCAGACCGTAAGTTCGCAATATGTGCGCGCAGTTATAAAATATTGGTAGAAGACATTGGCTTTGCGCCAGAAGATATTATTTTCGACCCTAATATATTTGCCGTAGCCACAGGGATAGAAGAGCACGACAACTACGCCGTAGAATTTATTGAAGGTACACGCCGCATTAAGCAAAATTTGCCGCACTGTAAAGTGTCGGGCGGTGTATCAAATGTATCGTTTTCGTTTAGAGGTAATAACCCCGTACGTGAAGCCATTCACTCGGTGTTTTTATATCACGCCATAAAAGCGGGTATGGATATGGGCATTGTAAATGCAGGGCAACTCGCCGTTTACGACGACATCCCAGAAGAGCTTCGTAAAGCCGTTGAAGACGTAATACTTAACACAGACCCAGGTGCAGGCGAGCGTTTAGTAGAGCTTGCACCAAAATACTCTGGTATGGCACAAGCCGAGCGAGTAGAAGATTTAGAATGGCGCACATGGCCTGTTGAAAAACGCCTTGAGCACGCGCTTGTAAAAGGCATTACTACCTTTATAGATGAAGATACCGAAGAGTGCCGCGCTGCTGCCGATAAACCTATTCACGTAATTGAAGGGCCGTTAATGGATGGCATGAACGTAGTAGGGGATTTATTTGGCGCAGGTAAAATGTTTTTACCACAAGTGGTTAAATCGGCGCGCGTAATGAAACGAGCCGTAGCCTACTTAGACCCATTTATTGAAGCCGAAAAAGAAGAAGGTTCAACTAACGGTAAAATAGTGATGGCGACCGTAAAAGGTGACGTACACGACATAGGTAAAAATATTGTGGGTGTTGTACTGCAATGTAATAACTATGAAGTAATCGACTTAGGTGTAATGGTACCGGCTGATAAAATACTGCAAACCGCCATCGACGAAAAAGCTGATATTATTGGATTATCGGGCTTAATTACCCCATCGCTTGACGAAATGGTACACGTAGCAAAAGAAATGAAACGCCGTGGCTTTGAACTGCCGCTGTTAATTGGTGGTGCAACTACTTCTAAAGCGCACACCGCAGTAAAAATTGAGCCGCAATATGACAAAGGCGTAGTGTATGTAAGTAATGCCAGCCGTGCGGTAGGTGTAGTATCTAATTTATTATCAAAAGAGCATAAGCCTGGTTTTTTAGAAAAAACCCAAGCTGAATATGTAAAAGTACGCGAGCAACAAGCGCGTAAAAAACCTCGCTCTAAGCCTGTTACAATCCAGCGCGCACGCGATAACGCAGCACAACTCGATTGGGATAACTACACGCCACCAGTGCCTAAAAAGCTCGGCGTGATCGAGTTTAAAAACGTATCCATTGCCACTTTGCGTAAATACATAGATTGGACGCCATACTTTATGACGTGGTCAATCGCCGGTAAATACCCGCGCATAATGACCGACGAAGTAGTAGGCGAGCAAGCGCAAAGCTTATTTAAAGACGCTAACGATATGTTAGATGACCTTGAAAAAGCAGGTAGTTTGCAACCACTTGGCGTAATTGGTTTATTCCCTGCTAACCGCGTAGGGGACGACATAGAAATATACACCGACGAAACACGCAAAGAGTTATTAACGACCTCATGCCATTTACGCCAGCAAACCGAAAAAACCGACTTTGCTAATTATTGCCTAGCCGACTACATAGCACCAAAAGGCACGCCTGATTACTTTGGCGCGTTTGCAGTAACGGGCGGCCTAGAAGAAGACGACTTAGCAAATGCGTTTGACGCACAGCAAGACGACTACAATAAAATAATGGTAAAAGCCGTAGCCGACAGGCTCGCCGAAGCGTTTGCAGAATACTTACATGAAAAAGTACGTAAAGAGTATTGGGGTTTTGCACCAGACGAAAACCTAGCAAACGATGAGTTAATACGCGAAAACTACCAAGGTATTCGCCCAGCGCCAGGTTACCCAGCGTGCCCAGAGCACACTGAGAAAAAGAAAATTTGGCAGTTGCTCGACACCGAAAAACGCATTGGTATGCAGCTAACTAGTTCGTACGCCATGTGGCCAGGTGCTGCTGTTTCGGGTTGGTACTTTTCACACCCCGAAGCTAAATACTACGCAGTAGCAGCGGTACAACGCGATCAAGTAGAAGACTACGCTAAACGAACTAATATGACGCTAGCAGAAGCTGAAAGATGGCTATCGCCTAATTTGGGGTATGATCCGGAGTAATAGAACAGCTGTCAGTTAAAATAAAAGCGAGCCTAATTAAGCTCGCTTTTGGTATAAAGTTATTTACCTAAACTTAAATTTGTTTTTTTACGTTGACGAGTTTTTAATTATAAGTAAACTCATTATATAAAAATTAAGTTTAGGTGTTTTACTATGGCAAGAATTAGAGTTCCCAAACCATTAAACGAGTTACTATCTATTACACCTTCTGATGAGTTTATTCCACTTTTAGGGCAGTTTGGTCCTACAAATTCAGAAGGGAAATATCTCCACTGGGATAAATTTATATGGCGTATACCTAAAGATATATCAGAACAAGCTGCTTGGGTAGCTACGAAGCTGTCAAGGAAAACTATATCAAAAAAAATATCATTAGTTGCAGAAAAAAATAAACAATTCACTTACTGTATTCCAGATTCACTTCATGCATTACTTCATCAGATCGATAAATTATCTGGTGGTGGGCATGCAATTGGTGATGGTTCATTTATTACTACAAAAGAAAAAGATAGGTACCTGGTTAAGAGCTTAATGATGGAAGAAGCAATAACATCTTCTCAACTCGAAGGCGCATCTACAACGAGGAAAATAGCGAAAGAAATGCTTGAAACAAAAAGGCAACCTATCGATAAATCTGAACAAATGATTTTCAATAATTACCTTTTGATGAAAAAAGCACTAGAGAGAAAAGATGAAGCTCTTTCTATAGAGCTAATACTAGAGCTTCATGCAATTGCTACATATAAAGCTATTGATAATGATGCGATTTCAGGAGCTTTAAGAGAAGACAATGATATAGCAGTTTCAAACCTCTACAATGAATTAGCGCATACACCTCCATGCTTCTCTTCTTTAAAGGAAAGGTTATTATCTTTATGTGATTTTGCAAATGAAAAGCATGATGGGGCTAATAGCGACACGTTTATACATCCATTAGTTAAAGCGATTATTTTACATTTCATGATCGGTTACATTCATCCTTTTGGGGATGGGAATGGAAGAACTGCCAGAGCTATTTTTTATTGGTATATGCTCAGTTCTGGTTATTGGTTATTTGAATATGTGTCAATTAGTAAGCTAATCCAAGAAAAGAGAAGTGATTATGATGCAGCATTTGTTTACACAGAAACAGACGAATTTGACTTAACTTACTTTATTTATCATCAAGTTGATGTTGTCATGAAAGCGGTTAATTCATTAAATACTCACATAGAATCTAAAAAAAGTGAATTTTATCAATTCATGGAGTGGATCGAAAAAAGCCCTCTATCAAAGAACTTCAAGCGAGGTCAATTAGAGTTGCTCAAAGAAGCTGTAAAGCATCCAGGTAAAATATTTACTACTAAACAGGTTTCCATAGAATTTGATATTAATGAGAACACAGCAAGAACATATTTAAATGGATTAGTTGATGCAGATCTTTTAATTGCTACGAAAAGTAAAAAAAGCAAAGCTATTAGATATCTATCTCCTGCAGGGTTAAGAGAAAAACTAAAAATATAATTAGTTTCGTTATATTAGAACCTTTAAATGAAGATCAGGTTCAACTTTGAAGGGCATTACCACATAGTATTGTGGTTATGCCTACTTTTTACATCTAGCACATTTGCTCTTGAGCAAAAATATCACGAGTTCGTTTTACCTGTTATTGCAGCCTTTGCAGATCACGATAAACCTGTAATTGCTGCACTTATTCGTTACCCGCTAAAACGACGATATCTGATACCTGACATTAAAAATGAAGCTGAGTTTATCAACCGCTTTGATGAAGTGTTTAATGATGAGTTAGTAGCAGTTATTGCCAGTTCAAAAATTGATACTGATTGGGATAAAGTAGGTTGGCGCGGCATTATGCTAAATAACGGCGTTATGTGGGTAGATACCGACGGTAAAATTATTGCTGTAAATACACAAAATACTAAAGAGCAGGCACTTGCTAAAAGCTTAATCGAACAAGGTAAGCAATTTTTGCATTCAAGTATCAATACTTTTAAAAAACCAATACTCGATTGGAAAACGGCTAACTACCATATTCGTGTTGATGATTTAGGTGATGGAAATTACCGTTATGCAGTGTGGGGTATTAATAAGAAGCCAAGTGACAAGCCTGATATGGTTTTACTAAATGGCGATATTACATTTGAGGGCAGCGGCGGAAATCATCATTATACGTTTAAAAATGGTCGCTATAGTTATGTGCTACACGTAACTATTATTGGCTGCGATACATCACCACCAGGTTGGCTTGAAGTTTATAAAGACGATGAGCGATTACTATTTGAAGATGTTATAAGCACTCATTAATGTATGTTTTAGTATGCTTGATAATGTAGATCTGTTTTCAACAGTTAAACGTTCTAATAATTAGTATTTTTGTAAAATAGATCTAAGTGGTAGGCTAAAAGTAGTAAGTATAAAATAGTAAGTAATTAAAAATAGTTCTCGCGCAACAAGGAACCCTCCTGTAAAGCGCTTTGCCAAGGAGTTTAGTATGATCACGCTTACCATTAATGATAATAAACATGAGTTTTCTGGCGATCCGTCAACGCCAGTATTATGGTATCTCCGAGACGAATTGAATTTAACTGGGCCTAAATTTGGCTGTGGTATGGCGCAGTGCGGTGCGTGTACTGTGCATATAGATGGGGTAGCTCAGCGCTCGTGTGTATTACCTGTAGCGGCAGTAGCGAGTCTTTCAATTACAACAATTGAAGGGTTAAGCGAGCAGGGCGACCATCCAGTACAACAAGCATGGATAGAGCATAAGGTACCGCAGTGTGGTTTTTGCCAGTGCGGCCAAATGATGCAAGCTGCAAGCTTATTAGCTGCAAACCCAACCCCAACCGACGATGAAATAGTAAGTAATATGTCGGGAAATATTTGCCGTTGTGGTACATACCCGCGTATTCATAAAGCAATTAAATCAGCTGCTAAAACAATGGCGAGTGTTCAGTATTTTGACCCAAATGAACAAGGGGAAGAAGTATGAACCAAAATAATAAATATTTTGATTTAAACCGCCGTAAGTTTTTAAAAACCAGTGCAATAGGTGCGTTGGTACTCGGTACCTATTTTGTAGGCAGTGCGCCAAGAGCATTTGCGGGTGTGTTAGAGCAGCCATCTGAGCTGGCAAAACGCGCAAACTTATTTATTGCACTGCGCCCAGACGGCATGGTTGAAATAACGTGCCATCGCTCTGAAATGGGTCAGCAAATTCGCACCGCGATTGCACAAATAGTTGCCGATGAAATGGAAGCCGCGTGGGATAAGGTTATCGTTATTCAGGGTAAGGGCGACCCTAAATACGGCGATCAAAATACCGATGGCTCGCGCAGTATCCGCTACAACATGCAGCGCCTGCGTGAAATGGGCGCAAGTGTACGTTACATGATGCAGCATGCTGCCGCTAAGTATTGGAAAGTTGACCCGCAGACCTGTACAGCCAATCAACACGTTGTTACACACAGCTCAGGTAAATCGCTTACTTATAAAGATTTAATCGACTTAGCGCTTACAATAACGCCACCAGAAGCTGACAAACTAACACTTAAAACACGCAAAGAATGGCGCTACATTAATACTGGCATGGCGCACATAGATTTAGCCGATTTAGTAACAGGTAAAGCAATATTTGCAGCCGATGTACGCGAACCAAAAGCGCTGGTGGCTATAATTGAACGCCCGCCGGTAGTAGGCGGTGTTGTTAAGTCATTTGATGCCAGTGCTACAAAAGCGATAAACGGCGTTATAGATGTTATTGAAATACCTGCACCAAAAGGCGCACCGCAGTTTCAGCCAAAAGGTGGCATTGCGATTATAGCTAAAAACACATGGGCTGCATGGCAAGGGCGTAAAGCATTAAAAGTGGTGTGGGATGATGGCAAAAATGGCGATTACAATTCAGAAGAATTTAAAAAGTCATTATTACAAACAGTACAAACTCCACAGGCAAACATACGTGATAAAGGCGATGCCATGGGCGTGTTGGCTAAATCGAGCAATAAATTGGTAGCTGATTATTACGCACCGCATCTTGCTCAAGCACCAATGGAGCCGCCTTGTGCAACAGCTATGTACAACAAAGACAGTGTTGATATATGGGCTGCTACGCAAAATCCACAAGCCGATATGAAAACAGTGGCTGCAATGCTTGGCATGGATGAGAGCAAAATTAATGTTCACGTTACCATGTTAGGGGGCGGCTTTGGGCGTAAGTCAAAACCTGACTTTTCAGCAGAAGCGGCTTACCTTTCAATGAAAGTAGGCAAACCTATTCGTGTGCAATGGACGCGTGAAGACGACATACAACATGGTTTTTACCATGCTGTTTCGGCTCAGCACATTGAAGCATCGCTAGATAAAAATGGCGCAATAGAATCGTATTTACACCGCACCGCGTTTTCACCAATTACCTCTACCTTTTCAGAAGGGGCGACTACGCCGGGAAGCTTTGAACTGCGCTTAGGATTTACCGATAACCCTATTAACACACCTAACATGAAGTTAGAAAACGGTGATGCGCCTGCTAAAGCACGAATTGGTTGGATGCGTTCTGTATCAAATATTTTTCATGCCTTTGCTATTCAGTCATTTATTGGTGAAGCAGCGCACAAAGCCGGTCGCGACCAAAAAGACTATTTACTAGACACTATAGGTCCGAGTCGTATTGTTGATGTAACAGAGCAAAATGCTACATACGATAATTACGGTGGCGATAAAGCGGTTTATCCTTTAGATATTGGCAGGCTGCGCCATGTTATTGAAAAAGTAGCTGACATGAGTAAATGGGGTCGAGAACTTCCTAAAGGTCGAGGTTTAGGCATAGCAGCGCATAGAAGCTTTTTAACTTATGTAGCTACGGTAGTTGAAGTAGAAGTGTCGGATGCTGGCGATTTAAACGTAATTAAATCGTGGGTTGCCATTGATGCGGGTACGGTTGTAAACACCGACACAGTTAAAAATCAAACCCAAGGTGGCTCTATTTATGGTATTACCACTGCAATCAGCGATGGTATTACCTTTGATAAAGGGCGCGTACAGCAAAGTAACTTTCATGATTATCGTGTACCGCGTATGAGCGACTCACCTCTTGAGATTGAAGTTGAAATTGTACAAAGTGATGCACCACCAGCAGGAGTAGGCGAGCCGTCTACACCAGTTTATGCGCCAGCATTATGTAATGCTATTTTTGCAGCGTGCGGAAAGCGTATTAGTCAGTTACCGATTGGTAACCAATTAAAAGCGTAACTAAATAACCTACAGCTTAAACAAAAAAAACCGCCAAATGGCGGTTTTTTTAAAAGCGGTTAACGCGGTTTAACGACCTTTTTCAAACTCATCAACTTCACGCTCTGCTTCTTCTTTAGATTTACCGTATTGCTGCTGAATTTTACCAACTAGCTCTGTACGGCTACCTTCAATTTTATCTAAATCGTCGTTGGTAAGATCGCCCCATTTTTGTTGAGCCTTACCTTTAAGTTCTTTCCAATTACCTTCGATACGATCGCTGTTCATAAGTTTATCCTTACTTTAGGTTAGTGAATTAACTGTCAGTTATAAAGTAGCAAGCCTTGTACCAATGAATAATAATGGTTTTATTGCTTTTATTATCAGTTGGTTATATTTTTATGTTGAGCGATTTTGTTTTTAATATTGCGCTATTTATTAAAAAATATACATAGCAGCCTGTAATTATTGCTGACATAAGTTACGCCGCTTTGATGTAACTCATTCTTAAATTTTTGTTTTAAGCTAGGGCGTGTTGATCTTTGTGGTATGAAAAACAAACAGCATGAAGATAAGGTATAATTGAATTCGCCAGAAAACTTTACACCGAACCTACATGCCAAGATTAATGTTAACAGACGGGACATGGA
>NZ_JACGWD010000008.1:0-83340 GCF_014077565.1 Pseudoalteromonas sp. 5Ae-yellow | reverse complement strand
TGGACAATGCCAATCCATAATTGGAATCTGACATTGTCGCAATTGGCCATCCACTTCGAAGGTAGGTTAGATGGTGTGCTAGATATTTAGCAACTTAGGCTGACACAGAATTCTGAACGCCCTCTAATTATTAGCGGGAGTAAATAAAAGCCGGTAAAAATTAAATGTCCATATTTCCAAAAACCTTTATCGCTTTGTTGAGAAAAGCTGCTTAACGAGCTCATACTAATACCTCTGGCATATTATTTTTACTTATAGCACTATTTTTATTAATAAATATAAATAACATAAAAATGCATACCAGCATAAAGCAATCTGCGTACGTAATAGTAAAACTTAACGCCTCTAGCACTTCATTAATAGTTAAGCTGATTAAAATTAAATAATTCATAATTACCTCCTGTTGAGTAAGGTAACTATGCCCACGTACAAAAATAATAAGAGTGTGAAGTGTCATCAACTTTAATGACTTTTGTCATGCGGTAAAAAATTCATCTTAAGAATTTTTAAGCAATGTTAATATATTCAAAAAGTACAACAAGGAAACTAAATGCAGCCTCAGCAACAAAGTTTAATTTATTTACACATAGCGGTATTACTTTTTGGCGGGACCGCTCTATTTGCCAAACTTATTGGTTTAAATGCTTTAGATATTACCGTTTACAGAACTGCAATTGCAGGAATGGCTATTTTAGCCATGCTTTATTTTCAAAAAAAACAAATTAAACTAAACAAGCCTAAAGACTACCTTATTGCATTATTTTTAGGAGTTGCGGTGGGTATTCACTGGGTAACCTATTTTGCTGGTATGCAAATGGCCGGTATAACAATTGGGATGCTGGCGTTTTTTAGCTACCCCGTAATGACGGTGTTTTTAGAGCCCTTATTTAATAAAAGCAGGCCAAAAGCAAAAGATATAATAAGTGCGGTGGTAGTTGTTTTAGGTATTTACCTATTAGTCCCAAATGCAAACTTAGGCGACGATGTAACCCTAGGTATAATGACAGGTGTAATATCGGCATTGTTTTTTTCAATCAGAAACATTACTCATAAGCGCTACTTTAGCCAATATGGCGGGCCGCAAACGATGTTTTATCAAACCTTAGTGGCAAGTATTATGCTGTGCGCATTTATTGAAGTGCCTGTGTATGAGGTTAGTGATCATGATCTGATTTTAATTGCTATAGCGGGTATTATTTTTACGGCTACACCTCACTCATTATTTGCAGCAAGTTTAAAGCATTTATCAGCGGCAACCGCTGGGTTAATTTCTTGCTTACAACCACTTTATGGCACCATACTGGCTATAGTAATTATTCATGAACGTCCTACTGTTATGACGTTAGTTGGTGGAGCACTTATTGTTAGTGCCGCTTGTTTTGAAACGTGGTCAATCACTAAAAAGGCTCGACAATGAAAGTATTTGCACACCGTGGTGCCAGTGGGGATTTTCCTGAAAACACCGAAAGCGCTATTTTAGAAGCGTTAAAAGTAGGTGTTGATGGTATTGAAGTAGATATTCAAAGTTCCTTAGATGATTACATGTTAATACACGACTCATGGCTCGATAGAACCACCAGCGGTAAAGGTAGGGTGAGTAACTTTACGGCACATGAACTCTCTAAACTTGATGCTGGAAATGGCGAAAAAATTCCTACTCTTCAACAGTTGTTTGATTGGAATAACAATAAATCTTTATTAAATATTGAGCTTAAACACACGTTTGCACTAGAAAGGTTTGTGGCTCAATTAGAACAAAACATTGAAGCTAAAAAAATATCGAAAGCCAATATTTTAGTATCATCGTTTGATCATCATCAACTACAGTGGCTTAAAAACAAGCTACCATGGCTTAAAATAGGCGCCCTTACTTCTTCTATTCCAATTAACTATGCAAAGTTTGCTAGTGATTTAAACGCTTATAGCGTACATGCAGATAAAACCTTTATAAATAAGGCCTTTGCAGAGGATGCAAAAAAAAGAGGCCTAAAGATTTATGCTTATACGGTCGATAGAGAACAAGATATAGCGCTAATGCTTGAGTATGGCATAGACGGAATTTTTACAAATTACCCAGCGCGAACCAAAGCTTACTTGTTGTCGTTACAAAAAGGCTAACTTACATTCCCCTCACTTAAATAACAATCGTAGGGCTTGAGCATAATGAGTGGTTTCATGAAAATTTATAACTATATAGAGCAAACATTCTTTTTTACGTTAACCCGTAAAATAGTCGGTAATTTAAGTTTTGTATTATTGTTCCAAGCAATTACGTTACTTTGGCTGCATCAGAGTTTAAGCGAACAACAGCAAAGTACAGGGCTATTTTGGCTGCTTACGCTTGTGATTATATCTGGTTTTATTTTTACTCTTTTTTATATGCGTTTTTTAATTGTTCGCCCTGTTACTGCTATGCGCGATACTTTGATAGAAATAAACCAACAAGATGCAAATTTAGCAGCAAAACTTCCCCACTTTTCGTATGACGAATTTAAAGATTTAAGTTCACAATACAATATATTTACTGCCCATTTAAGTGAGTTACTCAGCACAACATATAACAGTGCTCAAGCGAGTGCACACAGCAATACACAAGTCACTGAATCAATGAAAAATACTGAGCAATCAAGTGAGCAACAAATACAGTTAAGCCACAGTATTATTAATGCCAGTATGCAAATAACCCAAAGCTTACAAGACATAGTAAATAATACAGATAGCGTACATAACGTTAATAATGAACACCTTAACTTTGTAAAACTATCTGCGTCAGAACTCGCTGCTTTAGTAGAGCAGGTAAAACTGATTACTAATATGCTAGGTAGCTTTTCAAATACAATTGCGGGACTAAAAGAGAACAGTGAAAACATTCGTAGTATTTTAAAAATGGTTGAAGAGTTTTCTGATCAAACTAATTTGTTAGCCCTCAACGCCGCAATAGAAGCAGCTAGAGCGGGTGAAGCTGGCAGAGGATTTGCCGTAGTTGCAGACGAAGTACGCACGCTTTCAATAAAAGTGAGTGGCGCAACTAGGCAAATAAGTGACTTTATTACTCAAATGAATGATTTAGTAAACGAGACGAATAAAGAGTCAGAGCAATTAATTACCCACTCCAATAATGCACAAAGCTCAATTAGTGCAACCTGTGATGGCTTTACTAAAATGCTGAGTGAATTTGAGCACAACCAACAACAGTTACAACAAATAGCTAACGCGGTGCATATGCTTGAAGATACTCAAACCGATACTCACCAATCGGTAGAACAAATTGTAGCGCTAGGTGAGCAAGCTAAACAGCAAATAGATACAGCCCTTAGCGATTGCCAACAATCTCAACAGTTAAGCTTACAAACCCAACAACAGTTAAAGCGCTTTGTCCGCTAAGAAGCGTTTTCGGGCTCAGAGAAATATGGTAAATTACGCAGCTATTAATTTAAGTGTGTGAAGTGTGTGAGCAACCCTACCCCAGACTATGAAAAATTAGCCCTGCAAATAAAAACCTGGGGGCAAGAGCTTGGTTTTAGCGAAGTAGGTATTACTGATATTGACCTATCTAAGCACGAAGCCCAACTGCAACGCTGGCTTGATGCTGGCTACCACGGCTCGATGGGTTACATGGCTACTCACGGCATGAAACGCGCTCGCCCTGCTGAATTAGTACCTGGTACACAGCGTGTTATATCTGTAAAAATGAACTATCTCCCTCCCGATGCTGGCTTTGCAAAAACCTTAAAAAATAAAGAAAAAGCATACATCAGCCGCTATGCACTGGGTCGTGATTACCATAAATTAATGCGTAATCGTTTAAAAAAACTAGGTCAAAAAATAGAACAAGAAATTGGCGAATATGGCTTTAGGCCCTTTGTAGATTCAGCTCCTGTACTTGAACGTCAACTCGCCGAAAAAGCCGGTTTAGGTTGGCGTGGTAAGCATTCTTTATTAATTAATCAAGAAGCAGGATCGTGGTTTTTTTTAGGCGAGCTATTTATTGATTTACCCCTACCAATAGATGCAGAGAACACCTTTGAGGGATGCGGTAAATGCGTTGCTTGTATTACGCTTTGCCCAACAGGTGCAATTGTAGAGCCTTACGTTGTTGATGCACGTAAATGCATATCGTACTTAACGATAGAACACCAAGGACCCATACCCGAACAATACCGAACTTTATTAGGCAACCGTATCTATGGTTGTGATGATTGCCAGTTGGTATGCCCTTGGAATCGTTATGGACAAATAACGGATGAAAATGACTTTCATCCCCGTACTCAATTAAAAAATAAAGATTTACTTGAGCTATTTGCTTGGGATGAGCCTACATTTTTAAAAAATACCGAAGGCAGCCCTATTCGCCGCATAGGTCACGAACGTTGGTTACGTAATATAGCGGTCGGTTTAGGTAATGCAGAGTTTAGCCCGGCTATTATTCATGCTTTACAAGATAAAAGCCAAATATCCAGCGAGCTTGTTTTAGAACATATTGAATGGGCGCTTGCTCAACAAAACGATAAACAACGATTACAAACTCGTAAAACGGCTAGGTTAATCAGAATCGTAGAAAAAGGCTTACCCAGAGATGCATAATGCAGTTGGAGTAAGCCTTAAAGTAACATTATTTAATTAATTATATTTAGCTCTTTAAAAGCAATGACAGGTCTTGCTCAATTTCAGCAAAAGCTGCTTTGACTTGTTTAACAGACTCTTCTCTTGCTACTGAGTTTTGGATAGTGTCATCTACTTTTTTATAAATAAACACCTCCTGATCTTCATCCAGTCCCATTGATGGGATACGTTCTTCGAGCTCTTCTTGTAACTGTTTAAACACTTTTTCGTTGTTTTGACGGTTTTCATTCAACAAGCTAATTAAGCTATGAAACTTACTATGAACAGTACTTGCTACGGCATTAAGTTTCGCTCGTTGTGATTCAAGCATTTTCTTGGTCATGATGGCGCGTAGCTGCTGCTCGGTAACACTGACAATAAAACATACGTGGTCGCGTATACGACCATGCTTATCAGGGTCATGATCGGGCATATTTAAAATGAGTAAGCTAATCAATTCATAGTTAACTAAAATTCGGTGCGAAAACTCATGTAAGCGCCCTTTGTTTTTCAGCATTTCAAATAGCTCCACCACAATAGGTGAACACACGCCGTTTAGCGCAAAGTGGCTAATTTCATTATTTTCTCTAAATTCTACATTGCTTTGTAAATCAAAAGACTGCAGGCAATCTACAAGCGCTTTACCTAGCTCTTGAGGATCGTTAATAAAGCCTATGTTTTCAACGTAGTTAACTATTTGCCCCATTTCACTGCTATTGGCCATTGCATTAAATGCAGTTGATGTTGCATCTTCAACTTGCTTTTCTAGGCTTTGTTTTTCAACGAGTACTTGATTTAAATTTTTAAGCTTTGACTTGAGTTCATCATGGCCAAAGGGTTTTACAATATAGTCTTCTGCACCAACCGAGTAGCCTTCCATTCGCTCTTCAACTGTGCCCCGAGCCGATACAAACACAACAATTATGTGTGCTGTATTTTGATTTGCTTTAAGTGCCTTACATACTTCATAGCCGTTCATTTGCGGCATACTTACGTCGAGCAATATAACCTGAGGCATATAGCCTTCAACCATGTTTAAACACTCAGGACCACTCGTTGCTACTTGTAATTCAAAATCAAGCTCCTCTAAAATTTCTTCAATTATCTCAAGGTTAAAAGGCTCGTCATCGACGGCAAGAATTTTAGTTAAGGCCATAATTTATCATCCATTCAAATTCTCAAAAAAGTTACTTGGCTTGCCAAAAAACAATTAATTACTGTGCTGTATTAGCTGTTCTTCAGCTAAACGCTCGTCTAGATTTATTTCTAATGGCACTTGTATAAATATAGTTGCACCACCATTTTCGTTGTTACGTGCAGTGATCTCACCTTGGTGTAAAGATACAAACTCTCGACACAAAGCAAGACCGAGCCCTGTACCACCAGCACCGCTATTTGTTTTACTGCTTTGTACAAACTTAGTAAAAATATGCTCTAGTTCATCTTCTGGTATACCGACCCCATTATCGGTAACCTTTATGGTGGCAAGTTTATTATCTGACTCTAAATTTACCTGTATTTTACTTTTTGGTTCACTAAATTTAAGTGCATTACCCAATACGTTTCGAAGTAGCTGGTTTATTTGCTCTTCATCACATTGCGCAATTACAGGTAATAGCTGTGCGGTAAATACAATCTCAATTTCTTTTTCCATTGCCGTACCAGATACATCATCAATACTTGTTTTAATGATGTTAGCTAGATTATACGGACGAGGATTAAATGGAAACTTACCCACATCTAACTTAGATAGATCGAGTAAATTATTTAGTAACGACAGTAAACGCTCACCACTACTCTCTATTCGCGATAGATACTTAATGAGTTTTTCTTTTGCAAAATCTCCAGCTTCTAATTTAGTTAAACCAAAACGCGAAAAGCTTAAAATAGAGTGCATAGGTGTTCGAAGTTCATGCGACATGTTTGCTAAAAATTCTGATTTACTTAAGTTTGCAGCCTCAGCCACATTTTTAGCATGCTCGAGTTGTGAAGTACGCGCTCTTACTTGCTCTTCAAGAACATCTTTTGCTTCAAGTAATAAATCCTCTTTTTGCTTAAGATGGGTTACATTTTTAAATATGACCGCAAGTGCTATTTCGCCATGGTGATCTATCTCATTAAAAGAGCCAACTAAAGGTATATAACCTCCTGCTGTTTTAGATAAACGTAAATCGCAGCTAAATTGTCGATTACTATTTAATGTCGAAATCTTATCTTTAATACCTAAAATTGAATCATCATCTAAAAAATCAAATACTGATTTACCTTCGAGTTCATTAAACGGTAAGTTAAATAGTCTCAAGCAAGCATCATTAGCTTCTATCACTCTACCGCACTTTTCAAATAACATAATTGCATCGGGCGTATGTTTATAAATAACCTGAAGTAGGCTGTCTTTTTCAATCAGTGCATCAACCGTATCTTGTAGCCTTTCTACAAGCTCTGCGTTATGACGTTTTAATAACTCTGTTTGCCATAATTTATGTATTGATTGTAATAATGAGCTATCGTTTAAAGGTTTAATAAGTACGTCTTCTACGCCTTGACGAATTGCGTCGATCATTGAAACTTGATCAGGGCGTGAGGTAAATAACAAACAACGACAATGCGGTTGGGTTACTTTTAAATTTGAAAAAATTCCTAAACCTGTTCCGTCATCTAAAATAAAATCGCTTATCAGTATATCTATTTGCTTTTCTTTACTAATTTCTAAAGCTTCTGCGGAGGTTGTTGCAGTATGAGTCTCGATATGAGCACCGATTAAGCTATTTTTCATTTTTTCGAGACGTTCAGGAACATGATCGACGAGTAAAATAGTAGGTAATTGCAAAATATGGTTAGAGCCTAATTCTAATAGGCTCTCTAAAAGAGAAGTCATTTCTTTATTAGAAAAAAATGGGTAGACCACGGTTGCGTCAGGCGCAATATGATTTAGCTCGCTAAACGCAGTTAGTTGTTCACCGCTTTGTGCTTTTGGCGCAAGCAGCATAAAGCGCTCTTGCGCTACTTCGCTTACAAGCGGTTTTATAGAATCAACAGGCACACCATGGGCAACAACAACTAAGTCGTAATCGCCTATATTGGTATACATGTCTAGCATGCTGAAATGAATTAATTCGACCTCACACCCTATTAATTCTAAAAGCACTTTCACACGCATCGCGATGACACTACTACTATCAATAATTAATATTTTTCGAATCATCAAGCCACACTTCAAATTAATAAACTTAATATCCTAACAGCGTAGTCTATTTTTATTTAATTGACATAAAGCCCTATTTTTTTTGTAAAAAAATATTACAAGGTTTCATAAAACAGTTTATTTAAGATGCTTTCCAAAAATAGTCAGGCTGTAGGGCTTGTTATCCATTATGGCAACGCTTGGTAGCTCGCCCCATATTTCAAAATCAAAATGCTTAAACAATTTAACACTGGGTAAATTATGACTAAAAATAAAACCAAGCAATACTTTAATATTTAATTGCTTAGCTTGTGTTTGAGCAAATATCATTAGCTTTTTACCAAGCCCTTTACCTTGTGCTTTACGGGTAATGTAAATGCTCATCTCTACTGTGCCATCGTAAGCAGGACGCCCATAAAACGATTTATAACTTACCCAAGCAAGTACTTGGTTATTTTCGCAGTAAACATAAATAGGCCTTTTATCGTTATGGCTATTAAACCAGTCACGCTTTTCGTCAACAGTAACTTCTTCGGTATCTGCAGTTACCATTCGACCTGCAATGGTTTCGTTATAAATGGCTACAATTTCATTAAGATCATTAATAGTTGCTAAACGGATTGTCATAGGTCATTTGGGGGTTGATCAATTTGTTCCATATTAGCGTATGATTATCCAATCAAACAATTGAAAAGTTTAGGTAATGTAATGCTAAAAAAAATTATAATAGGATTAATGGCTTTATTTATTAATACTTCACTCCAAGCTGAAACATCATCAACTATAAACCAAACCTCTACCCAAGACTGTCAAGATTTTACCAATGTCGATATTCGAAAGCTGCGCTCAAAAGAATCTATTAATTTATGCCAATTTAAAAATAAGCCTTTATTAATAGTAAACACGGCAAGCAACTGCGGTTTTACACCCCAATTTAAAGGCCTTGAAGCGCTATATCAGCGATACAAAGAACAAGGTTTAGTCGTATTAGGGTTCCCTTCTGATGATTTTTTTCAAGAAGAGGATAGTGAAAAAGAAACTGCAAAAGTATGCTTTGTAAATTATGGTGTAACCTTTCCTATGTTTGCTACAAGCGAAGTTCGTGGTAGCGAAGCGAATCCAATTTTTAAATATTTGAATGAGCAAACTAGCTCTCCAAATTGGAACTTTTATAAGTACTTAGTGTCTGCTGATCGTGAGACGGTTTTACGGTTTAACAGCAAAGCAGCACCTGATTCAGAACAAATGATTGCTGCAATTGAAACTGTGCTTTCTGATAAATAAGTTTATACTGGTACAATTAGTTGAAACTAACTAGAATGATATTTTAATTCGGTTAAAAAAACACCACACTATACTCGGGAGATTTTATGACAGTAGCAAGCGCACGACATATACTTGTAGACAGTGAAGCACAATGCTTAGACTTAAAAACAAAAATTGAGCAAGGCGAAGACTTTGCTGAATTAGCCAAAGCGCATTCAAACTGCCCATCAGGTCAAGATGGCGGTGCTCTTGGTGAGTTTGGTCCTGGTATGATGGTTCCAGAGTTTGATAAAGTTGTGTTTTCAGCTCCAATTAACCAAGTACAAGGCCCTGTGCAAACTCAATTTGGTTATCATTTACTTGAAGTTACTAGCCGTTCAGAATAAATTTAACTGTATCGTAAGTAACGTTTTATAAAAGCCGCTTATGCGGCTTTTTTATGGAGTAATTATGCAATTAATTGGTTCTGTACCTTCACCTTACGTGCGCCGAATTAGAATTTGGGCACAACAAAACAACTGTAAACTAGAGCTTGTGAGTCTTGATATATTTTCTGAGCAAGATCGCCCTACTATGGCCAGTAAAAATCCAGCTCGAAAGATTCCCATTCTGGTAGATGGCGACTTAACACTTAGTGACTCTAATTCTATATTGCGCTATTTACTTGAAAAAACAGGACAACCAAAACTAACGTGGCCGCAAGAGCACTTACTTACGACTATAAATGCCTGTAACGATTCGCTAGTAGAAATGCTGCTATGTGAACGCTCTGGATTTGACACCAAAAGCGATAAACTCTTTTTTAATTTGCAAAACGAACGAATTGAACAAACATTAAGCTTTTTAAATACCCATTTAAGCGATGAAGAATTTAAAAGCTGTGAATACCTCAACATCAGTTTATACTGCCTGCTTGATTGGATTTGCTTTCGTGAATTAACTGACTTTAGTCAGTATTCAGAGCTTGTTGCTTTTCATAAGCAATATGGCAAGCGTCAAGCAGCAATAGATACTAATCCTCGTCACTAATTTAAAAAGGTAAACACATGAGCGATATCGAAATTGAATCACAACTAGTTAACTTTGTAGAAAAAGTACGTGTTAGCGAAGTAATTTGGGCACTTGGTGCAGAAGATAATGGCTTTGTAGTGTGCGATTCTAACCAATTTGACGAAACTGACGTACTACTGCTTTGGGAAAGTGAAGAAGCAGCTAAAGCGCAATGTAAAGAAGAGTGGAAAGACTACAGCCCTGTAGAAATAAATCTTGATGAATTTTTAGATGCATGGGTTGAAGATTTAAATGAAGATAACGCACTTGTTGGCATTAACTGGAATGATGACCAAGTATGTACAGAGATTGAACCTACTGGTTTAGCTCGCGCTTTAAGTGAGTAATACTTTATACGCTTTATTTTAAGAGCGAATAAAACCCGACTAGCATCTACTGCTAGTTGGGTATAAAATAAAACACATCATTATTTTCAAGGTATTACGTTGAAAACCCATCTTGGTCGCCGGCCCTTTTCAGCCATGGAACTGCACACTCTTTATAATGGATATATATACGGTGATTTTAAAGTTGCACGTGAGCAACCAAAACACTGGCATTTTTGGCTTCCTCTAATTGCATATTACAGTGGTGCATATAGCGATGAAATTGGCTATCTAACGCTTGATGATCTGTCTCTTGAAAAAGATGTCTTATGTTTTAATTTTCATACTCACGGTAAGATAAAACCTCGCTTAGTTCCAGTGCATCAGGCACTTATAGATGCCGGGTTTAATGAATACTTAGCATTCATAAAATCACAAAATCAACAACGATTAATGTTCGACTTACCCGCTAAAACTGGCAGATACAGTGAAAAAGTCCGTATTTGGTTTTCAGGTGAAGGTGAGCGAGCCGGCTATTTACAAAAGTGTGATATACCAAACGTTGATCAACTCGGTATGAAAACAGCAATAAGCAGCCTTCGTCTTAACTTTGAGCAACAAGTGCGTATACATGCTCTGCAAGCCAACTCTAAAGACGCCTTTAATTACCTCATGGGATTTAACGAATACCCACATAATGAATTTAAGGACGTGCTTTTATTAAATAACGTGATCCAAAAAATACGTATAATTAACTCACACCTGCATTGGCAGCGTTTTATAACACGCGAAAGCCACTGACAAACTTTGTTACTATTTCCCCTTAAAGTCATCGTTATAATCAATTACTCTATTAAAAAAAACTGTTAGGATATCTGACCCCCTAATAATATGAGCATAAAAAAGCCTATTTAGGGTAGTTTCTAACAACAACAATCTAGGGATCACTATGTTTCTTAAAAGCCTCTTAACAGTGAGCGTTGCTTTGGCAATGGGTGCTGCAAACGCTAACGAATTCGTTATTGAAAAACTCGCAAAACCAAGTTCTCAACAGGTATCGTTAACACTCGATCCGAGCCAAGATACATTCACAGGGATAACTGAGATTTCCCTAGAAGTACTAAAACCAACAAAATACATTGAATTAAATGGCGTAGCTTACGCTGTTAAAATGGCGCAACTGCTTGGCGACGAAAACTGTGACTTAAACAACGAAATGCTTAAAACAGGTAAAGTTAAATTTAGCTGTGATGAGCAAATCCAACCAGGTAAATACACCCTTAAAGTTGATTTTTCAGCGCCATATAATCGTCAAAGCGTTGGTTTATACAAAACGTTAGACCAAGGCACACCTTATTTATTTACTCAATTTGAAATGAGTGATGCACGCCGTGCATTTCCTGTTTTTGATGAGCCAAGTTACAAAATTCCATTTCAGTTAACGATTACTGCACCTACATCACAAAAAGTATATTCAAATACGCCAGAACTAAAAACAACGGTTGATGGCGATATGACCACACACTTTTTTGATAAAACGCCGCCAATTCCTTCATACTTAGTCGCGATGGCTGTTGGCCCATTTGAAGAATTAGATATTAAAGGCATGCCAATTCCTGGTCGTGTAATTACCCCTCAAGGTAAAATTCACTTAGCCCAATACGCAAAAGAAAACATGCCAAAAGTACTGGGCGCACTTGAAGCGTATTTTGGTATTCCTTACGTTTACAAAAAATTAGACTCAGTAGCGGTACCAGAGTTTCCATTTGGCGCAATGGAAAACTCAGGCTTAGTAACCTACCGAGAAGATATTTTATTAGTTGATTTAGCTGCAGCAACACGCAGTAAAAAACAGCGTAATGTATCAATTATTGCTCATGAACTTGCTCACCAATGGTACGGTAATTTAGTAACCATGAAATGGTGGAACGACTTATGGTTAAACGAAGCGTTTGCTAGCTGGATGGCTGCAAAAATTACTAAGCAGCTTAACCCTGAGTTTGAATCGCACTTAGACCTGCCACAAAACAACGTAATGGCACTTGATGCACGCCTAAGCACCAAGCCTATTCGTAAGCCAATTAAAACCGAAGCCGACATTATGGACGGTTTAGGTCTTGCTTACAGTAAAGGCAGCTCAGTACTTGCTATGGTTGAAAACTGGATTGGCGAAGATGCATTTCAAAAAGGTATTCAAAGTTATTTAAAAGAGTTTTCATATAAAAATGCAGAAGCGGCCGACTTATGGGAAGCACTTGGTAAAGCATCAAATAAAGACGTAGCGAGTGTTTTAAAATCGTTTATTGAGCAATCTTCTTTCCCACTAGTTAAAGTAACTCAACAAGGTAGCAAAGTAACTATTTCACAAAGCCGCTTTGTAAACGCAGGCGTTGATGCGCCAGAGCAGCTATGGAATGTACCTGTTGCAATTAAATATGGTGCTGGCGATAAAGTAAAAACAGCAAACGTATTACTTAATAAACAAAGCCAAACACTAGATTTAGACTTTGAACCAGAGTGGATTTATCCTGACCAAGGTGCATTAGGCTACTACCGCTGGGTAATGGATGATGCACAATTTAGCGCACTTGTTAAAAAGGCGCCAAGCGTACTGAGTGACCGTGAACGCTTAGCGTTACTATCTGCTACTGATGCGCTACTTGATGCTGGTGTTATATCTGCTACTAAGTTAATGCAAACACTTGAAGTGTTCGTAAGCGATAGCCACCCTCGCGTAGCAAATACCGCACTAGGTTACTTAGTGTCGCAACAGCGCACTTTTAAAGACGATAGCAATAAAGACCTATGGCCTGAATTTATTCGCGGTGCAGTAACGCCTGCTGCTAAAAAATATGGTTTAGAAGCAAAAGCGGGTGAAGATGGTGCTATTGCACAACTTCGTGCAGCCGTTGTATCACGCTTAGGTTTTGATGGTGAAGATCAAAACGTCATCAATAAAGCCAAAGAACAAACGCAGGTTTATTTAAATGATCCACAAAAGGTAGACCCATACTTAGCGGGTACGTACTTAACTCTTGCTGCTTTTCATGGTGACAAAGCGCTGCTTGATCAATTCATGACAACGTTTAAAACGACTAAAGATCCGCAAGTACGCACAAACATGCTTGCAGCTATGGGCTTTTTTGGTAAACCTGAGTTACAAAAAGCGGTATTAGCTTATAGCTTAACGGATGAAGTAACGGCATCTGACATGCGTACTATTTTGTCAGGTCAAAGTTACACAGATGAGCGCCAAGCATTATTTATTGATTGGGTTTACAGTAACTACGATAAAGTAACAGCAAGCTTACCGCCGTTCTTTATACCTAACTTGCCGTACTTTACAACTGCAAGCTGTGATGCAGAAAGTTTAGCGACAACAAAAACCTTCTTTAACGAAAAAGTAGCTGATGTAGCTGGTTACGCTCGTACATTAAGTAAGCTTGAAGAAAGCACAAACGATTGTATCGCGCTTAAAACACGTGAACTTGAATCGGTTAATAGCTTTTTAAAAAGTAAGTAATTATTAGGTTTATTGAGCTATAAAAATACAAAAGCCGCTGAATATAAATTCAGCGGCTTTTTACTTTTTATATAAAATTAGTTGCCAATAATCATAGTTAGCTTGGCTATAAAATCTTTGGCTGCTTGCTCAGAGTTTATTTTAAACGCAACACCGTAGTGAATAGGTTGAGCGCTTTTAAAAATGCGCGTAGGAAAGCGTGTCATCTCACTGCTATGGAAGTACCCTTGCGCACGTGTTACGCCATCTATATCATTAAAATCATCGCTAAATACTTCAAATGCAGGGCGAATTACTATTTTACCCTTGCCGCTTTCGCTGTGGGTATAAAATGCTTCTTTAGAGTTTACTAACATGTACTCTGCAATATTTTTAATCTTAAAATTACTTCTGCACTGTAATTTAATGAGCTGTTCTGTCAGCTCGTCTGCACTATAAGCCACGTGTAATCCCTATTAGTTAATTTGCGTATTAGATTAACGCATACACACAATAAAATCTGAATTTATTTGTCTGCTTTACTTTGTTATATCACATACAAAAGCGAGTTTTTCATTGTTGTAACTCATTCTTGTTATATTTGTTTCGCAGTAGGTGCTTAAATTAAGCCATTGCGATACTTCATCACTTCCATCAAGTTTACGCTGATAAACGCGGTTTTTAATAGCATAAGCAATGGTCGCATTATCCTTTAAAATAAAATCTTGAACTTGAGCCGGTAACCTTAATAGGTCTTCAACTTGTTTATCTTGTGGATTAAAACTCGCTAAAATGTGTTGCTCGTTTTTAGTGTAACTAAATAAAAATGCAGCCATTGAGTTGTTATAAATAAGCGTTCGGCCAATATTACTGGCAGCTATTTCCCCCTTCGCTTGTGCAACAGAAGTATATTGAAGAGTGTGAGGCTTTCCTAAAATAAACATCACTAAATCATTTTGGACACCCCATGCATGGTATCCAACAGGTTCAATCCAATCAAAAATACGACTTGGCGCATCTTCATTTTTGAGTGGGTAATGCCACAATTTTTGCTTACCGTCAGCTTCTACAACAATCGCTGATATCGCATCACCACTTGGCATAACCGTTGGCGAATATTCGCTTACAGGAGAGTTAGTTATATTGGTAACTTTTTTTGACGTGAAATCATAATAAGCAATATCAGTTTGGCTTTGCCCTTTATTAATTACTTCATGAGTAAAGTATAAACCTGTACTTGTTAAGTGCGGTTGGTTGTTATAACTATTTTTATCGCTCACTATACTAACTTGTACCCCGAAAGGTGTATTTAAATCAGCAAGTAATACTTGGCTTTTTGGCATGCTAGCCTGCACCACTATTGGGCTCAGCGCTGCTATAGAAAATAATCCAAGTAATGGTTTAATAAGTTTCATGCTTTCTCTCGTTTTAATTTTAAGCACCTCATGATAACGTTATTTGCTGATGGCGTCACTTGAGCTAAGTCAGTCAACTCTTAAGATACCCAAACGACTTAAAATAATGTTAAGTTTAGTCTGGTTATAAAACCTGGTCCTAAAAAAGAGAATTAACATGTCAGCTAAAAATCCTATTATTGCGATTACGGGTTCATCTGGTGCGGGTACAACCACCACAACGAATGCAATTAAACATATTTTCCGTAGCCTTAATATTCAAGCGGCTTTTGTCGAAGGAGATAGCTTTCATCGTTACACTCGCCCCGAAATGGATAAAAAAGTTCGAGAAGCACAACAAGAAGGTAAACATATTAGTTACTTTGGCCGAGAGGCCAATGACTTTGGCGCTTTAAAAACGTTGTTTGAAAACTATAGCGAAACAGGTCAAGGAAAGTTACGCCGCTACTTGCATACCTTTGATGAAGCCGTTCCGTACAATCAATTACCAGGTACATTTACACCTTGGCAAGATCTTGACCATAATACTGACATTTTGTTTTATGAAGGGTTACACGGTGGTGTAGTTGATCAAGATGTAGACGTTGCAAAGCATGTCGATTTATTAATAGGCATGGTGCCTATTATTAACCTTGAATGGATTCAAAAATTAATACGCGATACATCCGAACGAGGCCATTCTCGCGAAGCGGTTATGGGCTCTATTGTGCGCAGTATGGATGACTATATAAATCATATTACCCCGCAGTTTTCTCGTACCCATATTAATTTTCAACGCGTGCCGACCGTTGATACATCAAACCCATTTAGCGCCAAAGATATTCCATCTCTTGATGAAAGCTTTGTAGTTATTCGCTTTAGGGGTATTGATGATGTTGATTTTCCTTATTATTTACGGATGATCGAAGGCAGTTTTATGTCTCGTATTAATACGCTTGTAGTACCAGGGGGCAAAATGGGCTTAGCTATGGAGCTGGTGCTTACTCCACTTATTAAAGATATTATTTTGAAAAAGCGTGCACTGGAAAACTTAGCACCTTTGGATATACCTATTTAACTCCTCTTCTAAGATTGAGCTCTCTCACGTACACTGCTGATTTTAGTAACAATAAGGGACATTGTGTTGTACTCATTAAAAATTATTGTGGGTTCTAAAAACCCTGTAAAAATTAACGCTGCTAAACATATTTTTACAATGTATTTCCCTGAACATGAAATTGATTGCCAAGGTGTTGATGCTCCATCCAATGTGCCAGATCAACCTATTGCCGAAGAAGAAACACGTGTTGGCGCACAAAACCGTGTTAATTATTGCAAAGAGCATTACCAAGCTCACTACTACGTGGCAATGGAAGGCGGTGCAGAGCAATTTAGCTATGGTGCAGCAACCTTTGCTTACGTAGTTATTGATAATGCCTTAAATCAGGTTGTAGGGCGCAGCAGCAACCTCCCCTTGCCTCAAGTGCTTTATAACGCATTACTTAATGGCGAAGAGCTTGGCGATGTAATGGACAAAGCATTTAATACCACCAACGTTAAACAAAAAGGGGGCGCTATTGGTTTACTTACAAACAATCATGCCACGCGCGAAAGCACCTATACACAAGCACTCACTTTAGCTATGGCGCCCTTTCTACACGTAGATCTCTACAGCCAAACAAATTAATTTAGGAAGTTTAATGAAATACAACTATGTATTGTTTGATGCAGACGAAACCTTATTTAGGTTTGATATTTTAGCGGGCATGACTCGCATGTTTAAAGCTTACAACGTAGATTTTAGCCAAGACGATTATGTTCATTATCAAAAAACCAATAAGCAGCTGTGGGTTGATTATCAAAATGGCACTATTAGCGCAGATTACTTACAAGTAACACGCTTTAATGAGTGGGCTTCAAAACTTAATGTGCCCGCAAAAGAGCTAAACGATGCTTTTTTAGATGCTATGGCGCAAATTTGCGAGCCATTACCTGGTGCTATTGAGCTTTTAAATAAACTTAAGCCAAATGCTCGATTAGGTATTATTACTAACGGATTTGCCCGCTTACAAACCGTACGCCTTGAGCATACTGGCTTAAAAGATATGTTTGAATGGTTAGTAATATCTGAACTTGTGGGTATAGCAAAACCAAATAAAGCGATTTTTGAGCACACATTTGAGCTAATGGGTAACCCAGATAAAAGCGAGATACTTATGGTGGGTGATACTGCTGCAAGCGACATACTTGGCGGCAACAATGCAGGTATTGATACTTGCTGGTTACAACACCCTGGTGAGCAATTAGCCGAAGGAATAAAGCCAACTTATACAGTAACTCATTTAAATCAGTTACAAGATCTTTTAGAGTTATAATAGAGTAAATTTTACGCAAAAAAATGACGCTAATTAGCGTCATTTTTTATAACTGTTTGTGAGCTGTTCTTTTACTGCTTTTAGGCTGGAGCTAACTCAAGACCGGGTGCAGGCATCGTCACAGGCGTTTCAAATGTTGCCCACTCCCATGCTGACTCTGTAGCCATAATTTTACGTAGTAATTTATTATTTAAATCATGACCCGATTTAAATGCTGTTACTTTACCTAAAAGATTATGACCTGTCATAAACATGTCACCAACACAGTCTAATATCTTGTGCTTAACGAACTCGTCGCTATAACGTAAACCGTTAGGATTTAGAACTTTGAACTCATCAAGTACCACAGCACTATCCATGCTACCACCTAGCGCTAGGTTGTTTGCATGCATGTATTCAATATCTTTCATAAATCCAAAAGTACGCGCACGGCTAATTTCTTCAATAAAGCTTTGCGTTGTTATGTCCAACCCAATACGTTGGCGACTTTCATTGATAGCTGGGTGGTTAAATGCAATCTCAAAGTCGATATGAAAACCATCATATGGTTCAACTTCAGCCCACTTACCATCTTCTTCAATGCGTACTTTTTCTTTAATACGGATAAAGCGTTTAGCAACGTTTTGCTCTTCAATTCCGCCTTTTTGTAACAGATATATGAATGGTAATGCACTACCATCCATAATAGGCACTTCTGAGCTATCTAATTCTACAATTAGATTATCAATTCCCATTGCAGCAACGGCTGCAATAAGATGCTCAGTAGTCGATAAGCGAACACCATCTTTGTTAATTAAACAGGTACACAGCTGCGTATCACCAACGGCTTCAGGTGTTGTTTCAAAATCAACAACCGGATCAAGGTCGACACGACGAAATACAATCCCAGTATTTGCGCTCGCAGGTCGGAGAGTTATTGTGACCTTCTCACCTTTATGAAGTCCAATTCCTATGGCTTTGACTACTTCTGCAATCGTACGCTGTTTAATCATAGGTATGCTCACTTTTAAATCAGTTACAGTTATATGGCGGAGTTTAACATAAATCCTTTTGCCTTTCAATATTTGTACGTATTTCAAACAAAAGTATTATTAAATGTTAATCTGACTGCTTACGTAAAAAAGCGGGGATATCAAAATAATCACCACCTTCTGATTTATCCGCTTTTTTACTGTTTTGCGCTGAAGAACTTGAACTGCTTGAACTAGTTGAAGGCGCTTTTTCTTTGCTTTCAGCTTGTGCTTTAGTCGTATTTTCTTCAGCGTTTGTATCTTGGCTTGCAAAGCTTGGTACGTACATACTGCTCGTTTGGTTTGATGTGCTTGCAACATCAGAACCTGATGCTTTTTTAAAGCCGTTATCAACGATACCAAACTGTGGACGACGATCGCCGCCTAAGCCAGTTGCAACAACCGTTACACGTAGCTCATCAGTCATTTCAGGGTCGATTACCGCACCAACAACAACCGTTGCGTTTTCTGACGCAAGTGCTTTAACGTGATTACCAACAATTTCAAATTCTTCAATCGCAATGTCCATACCTGCGGTGATATTAACTAAGATACCTTTAGCACCTGTTAAATCAACGTCTTCTAGTAGTGGGCTTGAGATAGCCGCTTCTGCTGCTTCTTGTGCACGATCAGGACCTGACGCAGACGCCGTTCCCATCATGGCTGTACCCATTGCAGACATTACAGTTCTAACATCGGCGAAATCCACGTTAATTAAACCAGAACGTGTAATTAGCTCTGCTATACCCTGTACCGCACCAAATAATACGTCATTAGCTTTAGCGAAGGCATCTAGAAGTGTAGTCCCTTTTCCTAAAACTTTAAGCAATTTATTGTTAGGAATTGTAATAAGTGAATCTACAATTTCTGACAATTCATTAATGCCTTGTTCAGCGGCTGCTGCACGTTTTTTACCTTCAAAATCAAAAGGACGTGTTACAACTGCAACGGTTAAAATACCGAGCTCTTTAGCAATTTTAGCAACTACAGGTGCTGCACCAGTACCTGTACCACCGCCCATACCGGCTGCAATAAATACCATATCGGCGCCTTCAAGGCTGGCACGAATTGTATCTGCATCTTCTTCAGCCGACTTACGGCCTACTTCAGGGTTTGCGCCCGCACCCAACCCAGAGGTTATTTGCGTGCCTAGTTGAACTGTAATATCGGCAGCAGAGTTACGTAATGCTTGCGCATCCGTATTGGCGGCTATAAAACGCACGCCTTCTATTTGTTGTTTTACCATGTGCTCAACAGCGTTACCGCCACCACCGCCCACGCCAATTACTTTTATTACAGCTTCTTCGCTGTGTTGTTCCATTATATCAAACATGTTTACTCTCCGACTTGAGTCTTAAAACTCGCCTTGGAACCATTTAGTAATGCGGTTCCACCAATTATTGTTATCCTCTGCTTTCGACTTTTGTGCATTCATCGATTGCATGGTACGTCCGTATTGTAACAAACCAACAGCGGTTGCGTACGAAGGATCGTCTACGTAGTCTGTCAAACCAACCATCCCGATTGGTTTGCCTATTCTTACTGGCATTTGGAAGATGTCTTCTGCCACTTCCATCGCGCCAGTCATTTTAGCAGTTCCGCCTGTAATAACGAGACCTGCCGCAATTTGGTCTTCTAAACCTGAACGACGAATTTCTTCCATCGCAAGCTCAAATAATTCTCTAAAACGAGGCTCTACCACCTCAGACAATGTATGGCGCGACATTAACCTTGCTGGTCGCCCGCCTACACTTGGTACTTCAATTGTGTCTTCGCTACTTGCCATTTGGCTACTAGCACATGCGTATTGTACTTTGAGTGACTCTGCATGTGATATAGGTGTACGAAATATTTTTGCAATATCACCAGTAACTTGGTTACCAGCTACAGGTATAACGGCAGAGTGACGAAGCGCACCATTAATATAAATGGTTATATCCATAGTGCCGCCGCCAATATCAAGTACAGCTACACCTAGCTCTTTTTCATCATCTGTAAGCACAGAATAACAAGACGCTAATGCAGTGAAGATAAGCTGATCGACTTCAAGACCACAGCGCTCTACACATTTTTCGATATTTTTTGCCATATCGTTTGAGCACGTAATAATGTGTGCACGCGCTTCCATACGAACACCACTCATACCAAGTGGGTTTTTAATGCCCTCTTGCATGTCGATACTGTATTCTTGCGGCAATGCATGCAGCATTTTACGCTCTGCCGAAATAGGCACAGAACGCGCAATATGAATTACATTTTCAATGTCTTCGTCAGTGACTTCGGTATTATTAATTGCCACCACGCCACTTTCGTTTTGGCACTGTATATGTTTGCCAGAAATACCCAAATACACAGAGCTAATACGACAATCAGCCATTAACTCGGCCTCGTCTATTGCTCGGCGAATAGACTCAGACACTAAGTTTAAATCGTTAACGCCGCCTTTATCCATACCATGAGATACTTGGCTGCCCACACCAACAATGCTGAGCTTGTTATCTGCGGTGATTTCACCTACCGTGGCAACCACTTTCGAGGTGCCAACGTCTAACCCTATTACTAGGTTTCTTTCTGCTGACTTAGTCATGCCTTACTCTTATTTTGTAATTGTTCTTCTTGCACTGGCTTAAAGCTTACTGCAAGGCCGGTATCATACCGTAAATCTATTGTATCTACTTGTGCATCTGCACGTTGTTCCATTCGTGGGTAGACGTCTATAAACCGTTGTACACGCTTGGCTTTATCTTTACGTCCTAAATTTAAACGTATTCCGTTATCTAGCCATAATTGCCACGAAAAGCGCTCCGACAATGCCAAACTTGTTAACGTTAAACCGTTAACTTTTAGCATTTCATCAAATTGCTTAAAAGCAATCCACGCCTCTTCTTCGCTGCCTTCTGGGCCATATAACTGCGGTAAGTTATCATCTAACTTATCGCTGCTGGCTTGAAATGCTTGGCCACTTTGGTTGAGCAACAAGTCGCTATTCCAGTGAGCAACTACTTCATGTTCAACTACATACACCTGTATAGTATCAGGCCATTGTTTACGTACCGAAGCGGTAGCAACCCAAGGCAAGTCTTGAACTAGCTGCTGCACGTGCTTAACATCAAGTTCAAAAAAACTACTTAAATCGGCTTTTTTAATTGCTTTTATAATTGCCGTTTCATCTGTGTATTTGGGATGTCCTTGCACTGTAAGGTGCTTAATTTGAGCATCTTTATTTTCAACTAACCAATCAGATACACCTGTGGTTATTTGTACTAAGCCTATAACCACAACCAGAAAAAAACTCACTCCAAAAATCAGCGACCAATTAAAGTTAAGTTGCTGTTTTAGTTGTTGAGCTTTTTCTAAAAGGGGATGCATATTAAAGCGTTTGCTCTAAAATGCGAACAACTAATTGCTCAAAAGTTGCCCCGTTCGCTTTTGCAGCCATCGGTACTAGTGACTTTTCAGTCATGCCTGGTACTGTATTTACTTCAAGCAGGTAAAAATTCCCTTGCTCGTCTTGCATAGCATCAACACGACCCCAACCACTTGCACCCACTAAATCAAACGCATCTAGCGATATGGCTTGTAAGTACTTAGTATCTTGCTCTGATAAATCTGCAGGGCAATGATACTGGGTTGTATTTGATTGATACTTAGCTTGGTAATCGTAAAAGCCATTAGGTGTCGTCATCTCAATGACTGGTTGTACATCGTCGCCAAGCACCGTGATTGTAAATTCACGACCAGTGATCCACTGCTCTACAAGTACTTGGTTATCAAACTTAAATGCATTAGCTAGTGCATCTTCAAGCTCTTGTGTTGTACTTGCTTGCGCCATACCTATGCTTGAACCTTCATGCGATGGCTTAACCATGACCTTTTTAAATTCACCCATAATAGCTGCAGCATCAAAGCCTTTTTTAGCATCAACTACGGTATAAGGTGCAGTGCTTAAACCCGCTGATTTAAATAAGTGCTTACAACGTACTTTATCCATAGCAAGTGCTGAACCTAGTACATTACTGCCCGTGTAAGGCAAGTCCATAAATTCAAGTGCTCCCTGCACTGTGCCGTCTTCGCCACCACGGCCATGCAAAGCGATAAAAACGCGATCTACATTTAATTCTTTTAACTCCCACAAAGAACGACTTTGTGGGTCAAATGCAATTGCATCAATACCACTATTTTGCAGCGCATTTAAAACAGCCTGACCCGATCGTAAAGACACTTCACGCTCTGCTGAGTTACCACCTAGCAGTACCGCTACTTTACCAAATTGTGTGTTTACCTGAGTCATACTTCACCTTGCTTAAGTTTTTCTATCGACATACCCGTTGCAGCTAATGTTTTAACTAACTGACCTATATTACCAGCGCCTTGGGTTAATACTAAATCATTGTTTTGTAAATTTGCGGCCAAAACACCTGCAAGCTCAGCATTTGTTGCTACGTGTAGCGGCTCTTTGCCACGTTGACGAAGGCTACGACATAAGCTTTTGCTGTCGGCCCCTACAATAGGATCTTCACCAGCGCTATACACATCAAGCAATAGCAACTGATCTACATCAGCAAGCACTTTTACAAAATCTTCGTATAAGTCGCGTGTACGAGAAAACCTATGAGGTTGATATACCATTACTAAACGCTTATCAGGCCAACCTTCACGTACTGCTGCAATTGTTGCTGCAACCTCTGAAGGGTGATGCCCGTAGTCATCAACTAACATCACATTGCCCCGCTCGTTTTCAAATTCACCATAGTGCTGAAAACGACGGCCAATGCCTTCAAACTTCTGCAGCGCTTCTAAAATTGCATGATTCGCAATGTTTTGATCTTTTGCCACAGCAATCGCAGCGGTTGCATTAAGTGCGTTGTGTCTACCTGGCATATTCAACGTGGCAGTTAAACACTCACCTTGCTTGTTAGTTACTGTAAATGTGCACGTATTAGCTGATTGGCTAAAGTCGCTCATGCGATAATCAGCATCCTTCGATTCGCCATACGTAATAACTGGGCGACCAAAGCGCGGGATAAGCTCAGCTGCAACTTCAGAGTCAATACATACAACAGCTAAACCATAAAACGGCAAGTTATGAATGAAATCGACATACGTGTCTTTCATTTTTTCAAGACTGCCGCCATAAGTATCCATGTGATCTTCTTCAATATTTGTGATGACCGAGACCATTGGCTGCAAGTGTAAAAACGACGCATCGCTTTCATCAGCTTCTGCTATTAAAAAATCACTTTTGCCTACTTTTGCGTTACTACCTGCGCTATTTAACAAGCCACCAATAATAAAAGTTGGATCGAGCCCTGCTTGTCCATAAATACTTGCAATTAGGCTTGTTGTCGTTGTTTTACCATGCGTACCCGCAATTGCTATACCGTGGCGAAAACGCATTAGTTCTGCGAGCATTTCTGCGCGGCGCACAACAGGGATTCTTGCGGCCTTAGCTGCAATAATTTCAGGGTTTGTTTCATCAATCGCGCTTGAAACAACCACTACATTGGCATCTTTCACGTTATTTTCATGATGGCCAATAAATACCTCAGCACCGGCTTTAATTAAGCGATCTGTCATAGCGCTATGAGCAATGTCAGAACCTGTAATACGGTAGCCTTCAAAAGCGAGTACTTCAGCAATACCGCCCATACCGGCTCCACCAATACCAATAAAGTGAATGGTTTCTATTCGGCGCATTGCTGGGCGCGTGTGTTTTTCTTGTACTGACGTTTCTTTCACTTATTTTCTCTTATTTGTTACTTGCTCACAGTGCGTTGCTACGCTTGCTGTGGCATCTAAAATGGCTTGTTTTTTTGCATTTGTAGCCATTTCAGTAATTAATGAAGGTTGGGCTAAATATGGGCTTAATAGTTCAACAATTGATTGTTTATTAAACTGCCCTTGTGGCATTAATAATGCGCCATTAGCCATCACTAAATATTGTGCGTTTGCTGTTTGATGGTCATCCACGGCATGTGGAAAGGGAACAAAAACAGCCATTTTACCTGCTGCTGCAATTTCGCTAACAGTTAATGCACCAGCGCGGCAAACAACAATATCAGCCCAGCTATACGCCGCGTCCATATCATCAATAAATTCAGCTATTTTTGTATTACCATCCGCAAAGCCATGCATTTTATAAGCTGTTTCTACAGTAGATAAATGACCTTTACCTGTTTGATGCCATACGCTTATAGGAGCTGTATTATTTAGTACTTTAAATGCTTCTGGTAATGTTTGATTAAGCACTTGTGCACCGAGCGAGCCCCCTACCACTAAAATATTAATAGGGCTTGATACATCGCGTTTGGCTATATTCATAACGCTTTGGCGAACTGGGTTACCTACTAGCTCGGCTTGACCCTGTGCAAAAGCACTTGGAAATGCTGCTAATACACGTGTAGCCACCTTAGCTAGCAGTTTATTGCTCATACCCGCTACAGCGTTTTGCTCGTGAATAACTAACGGAATACCTAAACTCTTTGCGGCAATTCCCGTGGGTCCCGTAACATAACCGCCCATTGCAAGTACTACATCAGGGCGCTGTTCTTTCAATACCTTACGCGCTTGCAATACTGCATTAACTACCATGAATGGGGCTTTAATAAGACGTTTTAATCCGTTACCACGAACACCTTTTACATTAATAAAATCAATATCTATATTATGCTTAGGTACAACGCTTGCTTCCATTCGATCTGGTGTGCCAATCCAGCTAACTTGCCAGCCCTGCTGTTTTAAATAATCAGCCACTGCAATACCAGGAAAAATGTGTCCGCCAGTTCCACCAGCCACTACTACTAATTTTTTACTCATCGCTTGCCTCCACGTGAGGTGGCTTGTTTGGTTGCCATTTTGGTTTCAAAATCAACGCGCAATAAAATGCCCGTGGCAATGGTCATAATTAACAAGCTTGAACCACCATAAGAAATAAATGGCAGGGTTAAACCCTTAGTTGGCAAAATACCCGCGCTCGCACCTACATTCACCATGGTTTGAAATGCAAACCAAATACCAATGGCAAACGAAAAATAGCCTTCGTATTCTTTGCCACACTTAAGCGCTTGTTGGCCTATTAATAACGCTCTAAATACTAAAGTAGCTAATACCATTAAAATACTTACAACGCCTATTAAACCAAGTTCTTCACCTATTACAGCAAAAATAAAATCGTTATGCGCTTCAGGTAAATATTGCAGTTTTTGTACACTGTTACCTAAGCCTTGGCCAAACCAACCACCTTGGCTATAAGCCATTAGCGATTGAACCAACTGATAACCTTTACCAAAAGGATCATCCCAAGGGTCTAAAAAGCCAACAACACGCGCCATTCGATATGGTTCAACAATAATCAGTAATACAACCAAACCGACGCCAGTTAGAATAAGTACAAAAAACTGCCATAATTTAGCGCCAGCTAAAAACAGTAAACCAACCGTTGTTACAAACATAACAACCACTGTGCCTAAATCAGGTTGCAGTAAAATAAGCAGCGCATACACTGCAAATACAGCTATTGGCTTTGCAAAGCCTTTAATATTTTCTTGTACTTCTTCGCGTTTTCTTACCAAATAACCCGCAATATAACTAAAAAAGTATAATTTAGCGGCCTCAGCCACCTGAAAACCAACAGGACCAATAGGTATCCATCGTTTAGCACCATTCACTTCACGCCCAACAATCAATACAGCTATTAACAGCACCATGCCTAGTATTAATAAATAAGGGTTGGATCGTTTCCACCAATCCATTGGCACACAAACACTTATCCAAAAAAGCACAAAAGACATTGCCAAAAACATGCTGTGGCGAATAGTAATATGGTATGGGTCATCAAATAACCGCTCAGCAGTCGGCATTGAAGCGCTGGTTACCATGATAAAACCAACACCAATTAACATAATTACGCAGTACAACAGCGGTACATCATACAACTGACCTGAAGGTTTTGGTGTTAATGCATCTCTTATATCGGCAAAAGCAATCATAGTTGCCCTGCCATAACACATTGAATAAAGTCATCACCACGTTGCATATAGTTGTTATACATATCAATGCTGGCACATGCAGGTGCTAACAAAACAATATTGCCTGTACTACTAAGTACGTTGGCCAAAGCAACGGCTTCTTCCATGTTGTTAGTTAAATAGCTCTTATTGGTAATCGCAGCTAAGTCACTTGCATCTTTACCAAAACAAATTAATGCTTTTACATGCTGTTCTATGTAGGGTTTAAGTGCGTTTAAATCAGCGCCTTTAGCATCGCCACCTGCAATAACAATCAGGTTTTCACCATCACAAGCCAAGCTATCTATTGCAGCAATGGTCGCTCCAACATTCGTTGCCTTTGAATCGTTAAAATACTTTACACCGTTAAGCTCAGCTACAAATTGGCAGCGATGAGCCAACCCATTAAATTGACCTAACGCGTTCTTATATTGCGCTTTACTTACTTCAAACGGACTCAAAAGCGCCATTACTGCAAGCGTATTTAAATAATTGTGCTTACCCACTACCGCAAGGGTATCAACAGGTAAAAATGCATCGCCTTTAAGCATAAAATGAGTTTCGCCATTATGCTGTGCTAAATGGTAATCACCTTGTTGAGCACCAAAGCTGATTAGGGGGGTTGTACCGCGCTCAACTGGATGAGTTTGAATATCGTCTGCATTGACAACTATCAGCTCTGCACAGTCATAAATACTTAGCTTTGAGTCTATATAAGCTTGGTAACTGTCGTATCGATCAAGATGATCTTCTGACACATTTAATACCGTTGCACTCACAGGTTTTAAACTCGTTGTGGTGTCTAGCTGAAAACTAGATAACTCAAGTACATACACATCAAAATCATCATTGAGCAAATCAAGCACCGCGGTGCCAATATTCCCACCCAAAGCAACTTTATAGCCGGCTTCTTTTAATACTTCATAAGCAAGCGTAACCACGGTTGATTTGCCGTTAGAGCCTGTTACAGCAACAACCGGTTTTGTATTAATGCGCGCAAATAACTCAACGTCACCAATCACTTCAACACCTGCGTTAATTGCATTTGCAACAGCTGGTATTTTTAAGCTAAGCCCAGGGCTTATAATAATCATATCGCTTGAACAAAGCTCTGCGTCATCCAAATTACCAAAGTGGGTATCTAGAGTTGGCGCGTGCTCTTTTAACCAATCAATCCCCGGCGGGGTTGCTCGGCTATCAACGACCTTGGGGGCAAGGCCATGAGATAATAGAAAACGCACAATGCCCAGACCGGTTACACCGAGTCCGAGCACTGTTATTTGTTTGTTTTTTATCTCGTTTAAATACTGCATTTATCGAATCTTTAAAGTAGCTAAGCCAGTAAGCACTAGCACAACAGAAATAATCCAAAAGCGCACAATAACACGAGGCTCTGGCCAACCTTTTAATTCGTAATGATGATGAATTGGCGCCATTCTAAAAATGCGTTGTCCCCGTAATTTATACGACCCCACTTGTAATATTACCGATAGCGCTTCCATTACAAATACACCGCCCATAATAATAAGCAGTAACTCTTGGCGTACTAAAACAGCAATAATACCTAATGCGCCACCAAGTGCTAATGAGCCAACATCGCCCATAAATACTTGTGCTGGGTAAGTGTTAAACCATAAAAAGCCAAGCCCTGCGCCCACAATGGCAGTACACACAACCACAAGCTCACTCGCTAGCGGTAAATGTGGAATATGTAAGTAAGCCGAAAAGTTAATATTACCTGTTAAATAAGCAATAATTGCCAATGCCGCAGCCACCAAAATAATTGGCACAATCGCCAAGCCATCTAAGCCATCGGTCAGGTTTACCGCGTTTGATGTACCTACTATAGCAAAATACGTAAGCACGATATAAAACAAACCTAATTGCGGTAATACGTCTTTAAAAAATGGAACAACAAGTGATGTTTCAGATGCTTGTGCACTGGTAAAGTACAAAGCAGTAGCAACAACTAATGCAATGACCGACTGCCAAAAGTACTTCCACTTAGCAATTAAACCTTTTGGATCTTTACGAATAACTTTACGGTAATCATCAACAAAGCCAACAATACCTAAAGAACCAATTACAAACAGTGTTGCCCAAACGTATTTATTTGATAAATCGGCCCAAAGTAGCGTGCTGGTAAAAATAGCCGCTAAAATAAGTAAGCCACCCATAGTCGGTGTACCCGACTTAGACAAATGCGATTGCGGACCATCGTCTCGAACTGTTTGGCCTATTTGCATACGTTGCAAACCACGAATTAACTTAGGCCCTAAATAAAGAGACATAATTAGCGCAGTTAAAATACCTAAAATGGCACGTAGCGTTAAATACGAAAAAACATGAAAACCACTAAAATACTGTGTTAAATACTCTGCCAGCCAAACTAACATTATGATACTCCATTGATGGCTTGTTGCTGGCCATTAACTAAATCGGTTACTAATAATTCCATGCGAGAACTGCGCGATCCTTTCACTACTATTGTTGTTTTAGTATTCACTTTATTAATACTTTCTTGAATTTTTTGCTGCATCTGTTCGCGACTCGAAAAGTGACGATTAGGGAGTTCAAACACATCACTTGCGTATTTACTTAATACACCTAATGTAAATAACTCATCAATCCCTTGCTCAAGTGCGTACTCGCCAACTTCTTGATGGTACTTACGTGCATCTTCACCTAGCTCACCCATGTCTCCGAGTGCTAAAATGCGGTGACCTTGCATATCACTTAACAAGTCAATCGCAGCCTTTACCGACTTAACATTGGCATTATAGGTATCATCAACCACGGTGAGTAAATCAGACACTTCAATTAAATTAACGCGCCCTTTTACATCACCCATTGTGGCAAGTGCATTGGCTATTTCTTCAAGGGTTACATCAAATTCACTAGTCAGTGCAGCAGCGATAAGTGCATTACTAATATTGTGCTTACCAGGTAGCGCTAAAGTAACAGGTACTTGCTTGTTTTTAGTGCAAAGCGTAAAGCTTGCACGCGCATTGGCATCAAGCGTGATGTTCTCTGCCCAAATATCTAGCTTTTCGGTTGTAGAAAAACGTTTAACATTACGTCCTTCAAGCTTATCTAACCAATACTGGCTAAATTCACTATCGCAGTTAACAATAGCAACGCCGTCATCTTTTAGGCCGTCAAAAATCTCACCTTTAGCTTTTGCAACCCCCATTAAACTACCAAAACCTTCTAAGTGAGCTGCTGCAACATTGCATACAACGGCTACATCTGGTTTTGTCATTGCAGTGGTGTAAGCAATTTCACCTAAGTGATTTGCACCTAGCTCAATTACTGCAAAACGATGTTGAGGCTCTAAGCGCAATAACGTAAGTGGGACGCCAATATCGTTATTAAAATTACCTTTAGTAGCTAATACATCACCGTGAACCGACAAAATTGCCGCACACATTTCTTTTACAGTTGTTTTGCCTACACTACCTGTAATTGCAATTGTTTTAGGCGCCACTTGCGCCATAACAGCAGTGCCAATTACACCAAGTGCAATACGAGTATCGCTCACTATAAATTGTGGAATATCTACATCAACTTTGTGCTGAACAACAACGCCAATCGCGCCTTTTTGTTTAGCCTCAGTTATAAATTTATGACCATCAAAATTTGGCCCTTTCAGTGCTAAAAACACTTCGCCATCGCACACTGTACGAGTATCAGTATTTATATTAAGCACGTGTTGATTATCACCTTGATAATCGGTTGTTAGCACATTAGCTAACCAATCAAAATCCATTGGGATCATTGTGTTATCCCTCTTACTGCTTTTTTTAGTTGTTCTTGTACATACCGGCGATCGCAAAAGTCGATTCGCGTATCACCTATAATTTGATAATCTTCGTGGCCTTTACCTGCAATCAAAATAACGTCATCAGCTGTAGCGTTTTCTATAGCAAAACGAATTGCAGTTGCTCTATCAGCCTCTAAATGTGCATTTTGAGGATGGGTTAAACCGCCTGCTACATCTGCAATAATGTCATCAGGGTTTTCTGAGCGAGGGTTATCACTGGTAATAATAACTTTATTAGCGTTTTGCTCTGCAGCTTGCGCCATCAATGCACGCTTTCCTTTATCTCTGTCGCCACCACAACCAAATACACAACTTACACCACCTGGCACATGCAGCTGCAATGCTTGTAATGCAAGTGCAAGTGCATCGGGTGTATGTGCGTAATCAACAACACACGTTGGCATGCCAGCTTGACTAAATGCTTGCATTCGACCAGCTACTGGCTGTAACTGCGCACAACCTGCAACTAATTGCTCAAGCGGATAACCAAGCCCTAGTAATGTAGCGATCGCGGCCGTTAAGTTATATAAGTTGAATTCGCCAAACAGAGGCGATTTAATCGACATATCACCCCAACTAGTCGATAACTGCGCCGAAATACCGTCACTTGAATATTCAACATTAGAAAAATAAACGTACTGAGCATTCTTAGGGGCTAAGTTTTTGCGGCCATAACAAACTAGGTTATTAAAGTCATACTTTTCAAACCATTGCTCAGCTTGAGCATCATCTTGATTAAGCACTACAACCTCTGGCTCAAAGTCACGGAAAAGCATTAGTTTCGCATCACCGTAACTTGCCATATCACCATGGTAATCTAAGTGATCGCGCGAAAGATTAGTAAACACAGCCGCTTTAAACGCGCATTTAGCAACGCGCTGCTGCACTAACCCATGAGATGACACTTCCATAGCTACCAGCTTTTTATGCTGCGAATTTAAATCGCTCAAAATATGCTGTAAATCAACCGTTGAAGGTGTGGTATTAATCAGTGGAATTAAGTTATCAGGATGACCATAACCTAAAGTGCCTATAATAGCCGACTCAGTACTACAAAATTGTGCTAAGTGGGCAATCATAGCTGTGGTCGTCGATTTCCCATTTGTACCTGTCACACCAATTAAATCAAGAGCCTGACTTGGCTGGTTATAAAAGCGACTTGCTAATTCTGGAAGCTTTTTATCAAGCTCCGAGACTAAATATAGTGGCTCAAAACTTGTTTCAAATTCACATAATCTGTCAGCAATAATAGCTGTTGCGCCATTTTCAATTGCTTTACTAATAAATTGTCCGCCATCAAGTGCATGGCCTTTAATTGCAACAAATACATCACCTGGCGTTACTTCACGACTATCTAGGCGTAAATGTTTTACCAGTTGCGAGGGCGCATCTATTTCGATGTATTTTAAAATATCCTTTAACTCACGCATCGTTATCTTTACCTTGTACGTATGCAACCTCTTCCTTGTCAGGCGCTACGTTTAATATTCTTAATGCGTTAGAGATGATTTCTGCAAATGCAGGGCCTGCGGTGGCACCTCCATAGTACACATCACCACCTGGTTCATTAATCATAACTACCACGGCTAAACGAGGATTACTTGCCGGCGCTACACCTGCAAAATAACCTACATATTCATCACCATAGCCACCTGCTACGGCTTTTTTAGATGTACCTGTTTTACCAGCTGCACGATACCCATCAACTTTTATGTTGCGAGCAGTACCGTCTTTTTCAAATACACTTTCCATCATGTGCACTACGGCTTCTACGTCTTTTTGTTTAAAAATACGTTCGCCTTCAGGTATATTATCTTGCTTTAAAATAGTCAGAGGTCGGTTAACTCCGCCAGCACCTAACATGGTATAAAAACGTGCCATTTGCGCTGTACTTACCGAAATTGCATAACCAAACGATAAAGTCGCAATTTCAAAGTCAGACCAACGGCGATTTGGATAAAACAAACCACTGCTTTCACCTACCATTCCAGTACCAGTATCACTGCCAAAGCCTACTTTTTGGTATAAGCCAACAAGGTAATCTTTAGGCACTAACTGAGTAACCTTCGCAACTCCCATGTTTGAGGAGTACTTTAATATTTCGCGCAGTGTTAGTTCGCCGTGATTACGAGTATCTCTAACTAAACTACCACCTAAACGCATCCAACCTGGGTAGGTATCAATCGTGTCATCTGCCTGAATGGCGCCGTAGTCTAGCCCAGCCAAGATGGCTAGAGGCTTAACAGTTGAGCCTGGTTCAAACAAATCTGTAATTGCGCGGTTACGACGCTTATGAGGTGCAGCATCGCTTAAGTTGTTTGGATTAAATGAAGGGCTATTTACCATTGCCAGTACTTCACCGGTTTTAACATCAACTACCATAGCTGAGCCCGATGTGGCTTTATAAGTCAATACAGCTGATTTAACAGCCTTGTAAGCAATAGCTTGAATTCGTTGATCAATACTTAGTTCTATACTTTCTGGCTCTACACGTTCACGTTCGTCAAGTACTTCTACCTCACGCCCTTGTGCGTCTTTACGAATAGTACGGCGGCCTTCCTCGCCCGTTAAAGCGTTTTCGTAGAGCTTTTCAATGCCTTCAATGCCTTTGCCATCGATATTGGTAAAACCAATAACATGCGCGGTAACTTCACCTGCAGGGTAGTAGCGTTTAGATTCATCTAATAAATGGATACCAGGGAGGCGTAAATCACCAATATAATTTGCTACAGCAGGAGTAACTTGGCGCTTTAAATACACAAAGCGACGCGAAGGATCGTTTAAAAGTCGAGAATTAATCTTTTTAGGATCAATCCGCAGCACATCTGCAAGCTCACGCCAGCGTAAATCGTTTTTATAATAAAGTGCAGTACGCTTATCAAGCTCAGCAGTGTTTTCAGTTAAAGATAAGTGATCTTCGCCGCTTTTGCGTGCTTGTTTGATTACTTTAGAAACAAGCGATTTATGTAATGCTTTAGGATCAGCATATACACTTACCACAGGCACACTTACCGCTAATTCTTTACCATTGCGGTCAAAAATCATTCCACGTTGCACATGCAGTTTTTCAACACGTACCGTGCGCTTATCACTTTCTGAACGTGCTTTATCGGGTTCTATCACTTGTAAATAAGCAGCGCGAGATACGAGTGTTACAAACACCATAAACACAACTGCACACACCAGCATAAAGCGCCATGTGATTAAATTAGTGACTGGTTTTTTGCCTCTATTTCTCATTGTACTATTATTACCTGCTCATCTTGACTCGTAGGTCTTTTCATTTTCAATTGTGATGTAGCTACTTCTTCAATGCGTGCATGTTGCGAATAAAATTCTTCTTCAACAAGTAAGTAGCGCCACTCTAAATCGAGCTCATCGCGTTCTTGTAATAATTGATCTTGCTGTATAAGTTGGCCACGAGCTAAGTGGGTTGTTTGCACAACAGCTAAACTAGAAGCGAATATCACAACCAACAAGGCCGAGGTTAGCTTATTAGCTCCTAGGCCTTTTAATATTTCAAAGAATAAATTAGGTTGCCGATAGCTCGCTTTTTTACTCATCCCAACCTCTGTGCAATCCTAAGTACAGAACTACGAGAACGTGGATTACGCTCTACTTCTGCAGCACTTGGCTTAATAGCTTTACCCACTGCTTTTAACGTCAGATTTTTATTTATTTGTGCATCAGTTAAAGGCAGACCTCTGGGTAATGCTTCTCCCTTACTCTGTTTTCTAATAAACTGTTTTACAATACGGTCTTCTAAAGAATGAAACGAAATCACCACTAAACGTCCGCCTGGCTTTAGCACTTTAACTGTAGACTGAAGCGCAGTTTGAATTTCTTCAAGCTCACTATTAATGTAAATACGAATAGCCTGAAAAGTACGGGTAGCTGGGTGTTTAAACTTATCTTTTACCGGTACAGCTTCATCAACAAGGTCAGCAAGCTGCTTGGTAGTTGTGATTGGCGTGTGCTCACGAACTTCAAGTACTTTGTGTGCAATGCGTTTACCAAACTTTTCTTCGCCCAATTTTTTAATTACGTGGGTAATATCATCCAACTCAGCCTCTGCTAACCACTGTGCTGCACTGCGACCTGTTGTAGGGTCCATACGCATATCGAGTGGGCCGTCTTTCATAAAACTAAAGCCACGCTCAGCGTCATCTAATTGTGGTGACGAAACACCAATGTCTAATAAAATGCCATCGACTTTACCAATTAGATCGTTTTGCTGTGCTACTTCGTATAAGTTTGAAAAGCGAGTATGTGCAATTGCAAAACGTGGGTCATCAGCAAATTTTTCAGCTGATTGTATTGCTTGTGGATCTTGGTCAATTGCTTGCAGGCGACCTTCATCACCAAGGCGTGCTAAAATTTGCCCAGAGTGGCCACCACGTCCAAATGTACCATCCATGTATATACCGTCTGGCTTAATTGCAAGGGCATCGATGGTCTCATCCATTAATACGGATACGTGTTCAAATTGCGCTGTCATTAGCTATTGTGTGCCTTTTTTTGTGCCGTTAGAGTGTAAAATTATCTAAATCTTGGTTAGGTTCAAAATCACCAAGCCTTTCAAGCTCAGTATCTTGCTGCATTTGCTCGTGCCAACGCGCCTCGTCCCAAATTTCAAACTTATTCATCAAACCAACCAGCATGATTTTTTTGCCAAGAGATGCATGGGCACGTAATGACGGCGCAAGCAAAATTCGACCATTTTTATCAAGTTGATACTCTGTAGCGTTACCTAGCAACATACGTTGCATTCGTCGAGCTCGTGGATTCATATTAGATATTTTCGCTAAACGGCTTTCTATTTCGAGCCACTCAGCCAATGGATATAACCATAAACACGGTTCATTTAATGCGACGGTACAAATAACTGTCCCCTGATCTTCAGACAACAGAGATTCTCGGTACTTTGTCGGTACCGCAAAACGCCCCTTATCATCCAAACTCAGTGAACTCGCGCCACGAAACATAAAAAACCTACTTTGAAATTGTTTTATTCAATTTTTTGTTTATTTTATCCAATGAGATCCACTAAAAACCACTTTTTACCACAGTGCTCCAGTTTAGGGCTTGACAAGCCATTTTGTCAAGTAAGCTGACCAGCTTTAGTGAGTCCCAAAGCTAGAAAAAATAAGGGCTCAAGCGAAGCGTTTGAATTATGTGGGAAAAAGTGGGATTGTGATGAAAAAAATATCTATTCTGTTTTTTATAACTTTCTGTTTACACGCTTTGCTTACTGAATAACCAATGAATATTTACAACTTTTTAAGCATTTTTACTCCCTTTGTAAAATTTACCTAACCGTGTAGTAATAGTTACTGTTTGCTTTAAATTATCAAATGTGAAAAAGCTACACAAAAACAACAAAAACCAATACATTCAACACATTAAAACTAAAAAACAGTTTTGGTTTAATCATTGCATTATCTAAATCACTATTTAAATTTTTTAACTTATTAAGGATTGATTATGGCTACTGCAACAAATACGAAACCAAACACAACTTCAGATGTTAAGCCTGACGTTAAACTAACAAATACTGAATCACCTCTTACAGAGAAAGCAACATCAGCGGCGCACGATGCTGTAGATGCACTTTCTAGCAAAGCTGCAACAGCTGAAAGCAGTGTGCGTAAAGGAGCTTCTAGCTCAGCAGATGCATTGAACGAAAAACAACTTATTGCACGTGAAAAACTAAGCGAATGTACTGCAAAAACTCGTGCTTTTGCTTCTGAAAATCCATTAGCAACTGCGGGTATTGCTTTTGCTGCGGGTATGCTAATCACATCACTACTTCGTCGTAAGTAATTAGTGATGAATAACCCACAAACAACAGCAACCAAGGATGGTAATGCGCAAGACCAAACTACTGAGCAACATAGCCAAAAGGATGATTGGCAAGATCATGTTGCAATGCTTTTAGAGTATTCTAAGCAGCTCAAGGATGATTACCAAACTCAAGGAAAGATCACCCACCAGCTTGCTAAAGCTGAATGGCGGTTATCGCTTAGATCGCTTGCATTGATCACTATATTTTTAGGATGCTTTGCCAGTGGTTTGGTTTTGTTGTGGGCAGGATTTCTAGGTGCTGTTGGATACGGTGTATACGATGTTTTTGGGTCAGTATGGCTGAGTATTGCAACAGCTACTTTGCTGCAAGTTGCTTGTTTAGCATGGCTTTGGAAAAATACGGTTTACCTAAGCAATAAAATTGGCTTTAGTAAAACACTTAAAAGCTTAAAACAGCTGTTTAACTTATAAGGAAATTACTATGTTAGTTAACTACTTAATTAAAGCACCTAATGAAAACGTTGATGCTCTGAGTAAGCAAATGGATACGCGCAGTGAATTGAAACGCCAACATCATGCAGCGTTCCAATATAGACTAAAGCGTTTTGCCGTAACCAAAGTTGGGCTTTCAAGTGCCTTTATCGCAGGTGCAGCAGTACAAGCGGGTAAAAGCGAAACCAGCTTCGTAAGAAAATACGGCTGGCTAGTGAACTTGATAGCTTAAGCGCTAAACATTTCTACCGTGATCAGATAAGTAATCAATACTTGGACCACTTGGCACAACTTGTGTTGGGTTGATCATTGTGTGACTAAAATAGTAATGACGCTTAATATGATAAAAATCAACTGTTTCAGCCACTCCTTTAACTTGATATAGCTCCCTAAGGTATCCACTTAATGCAGGATAGCTTTCAATTGTGCGTAAATTACATTTAAAATGGCCAACGTACACACTATCAAACCGAATGAGTGTAGTGAATAGTCGCCAATCTGCCTCGGTGAGCCTATTACCTGTTAAATAACGCTGCTTGCTCAGTATCCCTTCTACTTTATCGAGTGCTTTGAATAAATCGTTAAACGCCTCTTCGTATGCATCTTGAGTTGTTGCGAATCCCGTACGATAAACACCATTATTTATATTTGGATAAATCAACGCATTTAATTCATCAATTTTTGGTCGTAGTGCCTCTGGGTAGTAATCATCATTATTACCTGTTAATTCATTAAATGCACTATTGAACATACGTATAATATCGGCAGACTCATTACTGACAATTTTATTTAGCTTTTTATCCCACAATACGGGTACGGTAACTCGCCCGGAATACTTAGGATTATTTTTTATATACACTTGATGTAAGTAGTTACTATTAAATAAAGCATCACCAGTACTGTGGTTTTGCGTATCAAAAGCCCAACCACTATCAAGCATATCAGGGCTAACAACCGACACCGTAATTAAATCTTGCAACCCTTTTAACGCTCTAAATATAAGCGTTCGATGCGCCCAAGGACACGCAAGTGACACATATAAATGATACCTGTTCGCTTGTGCTTTAAATCCGGCCTCGCCCGTTATTCCAGCGCTACCATCAACAGTTACCCAGTGACGTAACTGCGCCGTTTCGCGTTCAAACTTACCGTTACTTGAATCTGTGTCGTACCATTTATCTTGCCATTGGCCGTTAACTAATAATCCCATAAAACTCTCCTAAAATACCGTTATATTTTGCCAAACTCACCGTTTTGATAATCACGCACTGCTTGCTGTACTTCTGCTTGCGTCGTCATTACAAACGGCCCCATATGAGCAATAGGTTGATTAAGTGGATCGCCTGCTAAAACCAAAACACCAGCGCCGTGCTCAGAGCTAATATTAATATCACTGCCTGGTTCTAAAATAAGTAACTTACCCGCTGGTATTGCTTGATTGTCGCTCATTATTAGTGAGCCGCTATGAATATAAAGCATTACTTTTTGTTGGCTAAGAGGCTCTAAATAAGTGCTTTTACCAGCAGGTAATGTAATATCAGCGAGCGCCGCATTAGCAGCTAAACTTTGCAGCTCGCTTGCAAGCGTTTCACTTTCGAACTGCCACGATCCCGCAAGTGCTTTTAACGTCACGCCTTGCGTATTTGTAAAACTAGGAGCTGGGTTTTTAGTCGTATCTTGATAACGTGAATCACGCATTTTTTCTGCGCTTGGCATGTTTATCCAAATTTGAAAGCCATGCAGACCATCTATAGCATCAGCGAGTGGCATTTCACTGTGCATGACGCCGCGCCCTGTGCTCATCCATTGCACATCGCCTGCTTTAATTGCTTCTTTGTTACCCATTTGGTCACGATGTTCAAAGCCACCTTTTAGAATATAAGTAAACGTTTCAATTCCTCGGTGCGGATGCTCTGGAAAGCCTCCCATATAATCTTTTTTGTCGTCTGACTTAAGTTCATCAATCATCAAAAACGGATCTAAATATTTACCATCAAACCCAGGTATACGGCTAATGCTCACGCCATCGCCATCTTGAGTTGCATAAGCTGTAAGTATTTTTGATATTTTCATTTTTTAATTCACTCTAAAGAATAAGTTTATGAGGCTATTAAATCATTCATTAAACAAAATAACTATGTCTTTAAATCGAGCTTAAGGTTCTATAAAATAGAACGACATTGATTCATTGGTTACATTTTCAACCTTATAATTATTATGGTTATTTGGAGTGAATTTGGCTACAATTGTTATTGCAAAATACGAAACTAAGGAATGGTTATTTTTACTTATTCTCTCAAACATCAGCTTTATCGTTTGCTTATATTGCTAAGTATTCCGGGCACCGCTGTAATTATTTTTACTCTGCTGCTTGAACGCCACCACTCTATTGAGCAAAGTGAAAAAAAAGTAGAAAACATTGCTAAGCAATTAATTTTACAGCAAAAGCACTTAGTCGATGATATTGACCGTTTAGCGCGTTATTTGGCTAAAGAGGAAAGTAAGAAAGAAGATCTAGCTACGTCATGCCCTAATTATTTTAATCAATTTAGAGCTATTTATGCCCATGTTGCCAATATCGGGATTATAGATCCAAATGGCATTGTTATGTGTACAACAAGCGGATTAACCAAAACAATAAGTATTGCAGATCGTGCGTATTTTCAAAATGCCTTAAAAAGTAACCAATTGTCAGTAGGTTATTTTCAGCACGATAGAAACTTGCAAAAAAACACCCTTAGCTTTGCGTTACCTATCATTAATAAAAAAAATGTAATTCAGGGCGTTGTAGTTATCGTTGTTGCGCTTGACTGGTGGAACAATGCTTTTAATAATATTGAACTGCCACCTGGCTCTATTGCTGCAATCGCTGATTCTAATGGAAAAATTTTAGCGCGTTACCCACCAACAACTGCAGCCCTTGGCGATAATATTGCAAAGACTTTATTAGCAACTGATTCTTCGATTGATAATGAGGCATCAACAAAAATAAAATCTATTGAGGGTGAAGATCGAATGCTTCATCACTCTATTATTTATAAAGATCCGAGTAATAACAGCTTAAATATACATATTGCACTTCCTATTACGCATGCTTTAAAGCAAATAAATAATAATTTTTTTATAGCGATTGGTGTATTTATTTTATCACTGCTAGTGCTATGTTTAATTGCACGTAAGCTGCTTAAAACCAGCATTATCGACCCAATTAATAATCTAACAAATGCAACAAACGTGTTGGCTAAGGGCGAAATGCCGTCACAAAAAACACAGCCAAATAATCCAGAGCTAAATACTCTCTATCAGCGCTTTAAATCAATGGCGCAAACTAGGTTAACCGCCGAGGCTAATTTAAAAAACAAGCACGATGAGCTTACCAGCTTGCTTAATACTCTACCCGACAGTTACGTTAGAATTAACATCCATGGCGATATTCTCAACATAACGGGGCAATTTAAGCCTCAAGTAAACCCAAACAGCACTGCAGTACCTCATTTATCATCAATACTTTCTCACAACAATGTGCAGCTTTTGTTATCGCAGTTATCTAAGCTTGATGTTTCGAGTAATTTAGAATTTACACTCGAAAAATCAGATCCTAAACGCAGCTTTGAAGCGCGTATTAGTGCAATGCAAAGTAAAAATGAATACGTTGTTGTGCTAAGAGATATAACACAACGAAAAATAAATGAAGAAGCACTCCACCTTGCCTCGCTAGTGTATAACAACAGTAGTGAAGGCATGATAATCACCGATCCAGCGGGTATAATATTTGATGTAAACCCTGCGTTTTGCAAAACGACTTTATATAGTAAAGAAGAAGTTATTGGGCGCTCCTCTTCAATTCTTTCATCAGGAAAACATGATAAGAATTTTTACAATAAAATGTGGTCTGAATTACAGCAAACAGGCCGCTGGCAAGGCGAGGTTATTAACCGTAAAAAGAACGGGCAGCTTTACTCTGAGTGGCTCACAATCGATACGGTTTATGATACAAACAACGCACCTATTCGTCGAATCGCGATATTTACAGACCTTACTGAGAAAAAACAAGCCGATGAAACAATTTGGCGACAAGCTCACTATGATCACCTAACTGACTTACCAAATCGTTTAGAGTTAAAGGAGCGATTAAATCAACGATTTTCAAGCATTGTTACTCCCGACAATCAATTGGTTGTCATGCTTTTAGATATAGATCACTTTAAAGATATTAATGACACATTAGGCCATCACTATGGCGATAACTTATTAAAACTCGTATCGCAACGCATAGTTCAGTCGGCAAAAAATGCTGAGTTTGTGGCACGTATTGGTGGTGATGAGTTTGTTATTGTGTTTAATCGTATAAAAAGTACGCGTCATATTAATCAAATTGCCAGTAATATTTTGCTTAACCTATCGTCGGCTTTGCATCTTGAAAACGAAGAGTTATTTATTAGCGCCAGCATGGGCATAGCATGCGCCCCTAATGATGGTGAAAATACTGAACAGCTTTTAAAAGCAGCCGATCAGGCTATGTATAAAGCAAAAAGTAATGGTCGTAACTGTTTTGAGTTTTTCTCTGCTGACATGCGCGAATATGCACACGCGCGCATGGTGCTATTAAAAGACTTACGAAGTGCCATTGAACTTGAACAATTTGAATTGTTTTATCAGCCCATTGTTGCTTTGAATGATTTACATATTCATAAAGCTGAAGCACTTATTCGTTGGCAACATCCCGAAAAAGGCCTAATTAGCCCTGTCGCATTTATTTCACTTGCTGAAGAGACCAGGCAAATAAATGCAATTGGCCAATTTGTATTTGCTCAAACCTTGCAAACGCTTAACGATATAAAAACCCTAACCGATGATACTTTTCAAATAAGTGTAAACGTGTCGCCAGTGCAGTTATCCACGCCAGAGAGTGGTATAGATGAATGGTACGATATGCTAAAAGCTGCAAAATTACCTGCATCCTCAATTGTGGCGGAAATAACTGAAGGCCTAATGATTAACCCCGAAGCATTAACGCAACGTCGCTTAAAAGAAATAGTAAAATCAGGTATGCAGCTTGCCCTTGATGATTTTGGTACAGGATATTCGTCACTCGCTTACTTACAAGAAATGGATACCGATTATTTAAAAATAGATAAACGTTTTGTTGATAATATCCAAGTAGGCAGTCAAGAACTTGCACTGTGTGAAGCAATAATTGTTATGGCGCATCAACTGGGCTTAAAAGTAATCGCCGAAGGAATTGAAACTAAATTACAAATGCAGCTATTACTTGAAGCCGGATGTGATTACGGACAAGGTTATTTATTTTCAAGACCTTTAAATAAAAGCAGCTTTATGGCACTTCTATCTGATAAAAAAGTCGCTTTATTAAAATAAATAAACAAAAAATTACTGTTACGCAATAAATAATGCGTCTGCGCGGTCAAGTTAAGCAATCAGATATAAGTAGTAACAGGATTTAAAAATGGCAAAAGCAACATTAGAGCAATGGCGAATGTTTAAAGCGGTTGTGGATCACGGCGGATTTGCAGGCGCAAGTGCGGCTGTACATAAAAGTCAGTCAACCGTACACCATGCTGTTCAAAAACTTGAAGCCGCCTTGCAAATTAAGTTGCTTGAAGTAAAAGGTCGTAAAGCATTTTTAACCGATAGCGGTAAACTAATTTTACGCAGAGCTGAATTTTTAATTGAAGAAGCAACTAAAATAGAATCGGTAGCAAGTACACTAAGCGAAGGCGTAGAAAGCACATTAAAAATAGCTGTTGATGAAGTTTTTCCACACACCATTTTATACCAGGCACTTGCTAAAACGAGTGAACTTTACCCGCTTTTAAAGATTGATTTAGTAGAAAGCGTGCTAACCGGTGCAAACGAATTACTACATAACTCAGTGGTTGATTTAGCCATTTCATCAATTCCTATCTATGGAATTAGTTGCAGTACGTTATGCGATATAGAGTTTATAGCCGTTGCGCATAAAGACCATGTATTACACCAACAAACTGAACAACTCAACTTTCGCGATTTAAAGCTACACCGGCAAATAGTAGTTCGCGACTCAGCAACCCACACCAGTCACAATGATGGCTGGTTAGGTGCTGATATGCGCTGGACAGTCAGCCATTTACGCAACTCTATTGATATGGTTAATCAAAATTTGGGTTACGCTTGGCTGCCAAAAACACAAATAGCACATTTAATTGAAGATAAAACGCTCATCCCACTTAATTTAGACCAAGGTACAACCCGTACCCTTAATTTATATTTAATGTGCAACGACAACGACAGGCTTGGTCCTGCAGCACAAGAGTTTAAAGAGCAGCTTATAGCTCTCACTAACTTTAGCTAATAGCTATTCGTTTTTTACATCGAGGTGATCTGCCACATAGGCGCCTCGCTGCCCACGCTCTTTAGCTGGGCCTATAGTACTGTCTTTACCTGTTTGCTGCTCAGTAGCTGCATTAATAACAGCACCTAATGTGATTATATAAGCGCTGATATACAACCACATCAACATGATCACTACACCACCTAGTGAGCCGTAAGTTTCGTTGTAACTAGAAAAACGCGACACATAAAAAGAAAAACCTATAGATGCCAAAATCCAAAGTACAGTAGCAATAGACGAACCCATCGTGATCCAACGCCATTTGGCCGGTTTACGGTGTGGGGCATAACGATATAAAAGTACCAATGCAAAATTAAAGGTAAAAGCTAATAATGGCCAAGAGATGAGTTTAATTAATAAATCTATACTTTCTTTTAGCCCCACTAAATTAAGCACAATAGGTAAAATACCAATAATTAATAACGCAAAAATTGCGACAACAATCGCCCCTACCGAAAATAAAAAGCGTACTAATTGAGCTTTAAAAAATGAACGTTTATCATATTCACGATAACTAATATTACACGCAGTAATAAGTGCTTGGCTGCCCTTAGAACTACTCCAAATGGTAAGTATAAGCGTACCAATTGCACTTAAGCTCAAGCTGGCACTTGATGTTTTTGCAAGGCTAGAAACCTGAGATAAGATTAGTTCACTGGTACTTGGTGGGAGCAAAGTAACTATTTTACTTAAATGATCACTAATATCTGCAGGGGATGAAAAGTATGCATACACAGATACCATCGCCGCAATGGCCGGAAAAATAGCAAGTAACGCATAAAATGCCACACCCGCTGCCACTATAGATAAGTTATCTTCACTCATTTGCTTAAAAATGCGCTTAACAATATCCCACCAACCTATAAAAGGGATATGACCAGGCTGCTCAGCTTGCTGTCCTCGTTTAGCTTCTTTCATTCTAAACCTCAATATTTGTATTACATTACTACAGCAAAATGTTTGCCAAGTTAAATAAAGTATTTGGTACTAAACTTGCTGTTACCTAATATTAACGATTATAAAAACCAAACACGGACGATAAGCCATGCCTAGTAGCCAATCAAACATTATAGCTTTAAACAATACGCTTCCCAGCACACAAAGTTTTCAAGGCGATGTGTTTACGTGGCAGTTTTTTCATGAACAAGCTGTGCAATTACTTCATGCAACAGCGCAAATATTACCCACACTATTACTCGGTATAATACTTTTAGCATTAAGCTATTTAATTGCAGGGCCACTTTCTCGATTGCTTATAAAGCCTATTGACTACATGACTGACAGTAAACTAGTTCATCTAGTTGTTAGGCGCAGTATAAGCACTTTAATTATTTTATTTGGCGTGTACTTATTCCTGCGCTTAGCAGGGCTTACCGAGTTTGCTGTTGCCATTATGAGTGGAACGGGACTAATAGGACTTATATTAGGTTTTGCCTTTAGAGACATAGCTGAGAACTTTATCGCTAGTTTATTACTGAGCATACAAAGGCCTTTTAAAATCGACGATGTAATTGAAGTAGACAATCGTTTAGGTGTTGTTAAAAAAGTAACCGCAAGAGCAACCACACTTGTTGATTACGATGGCAATCATATTCAAATACCCAATGCGACGGTATATAAAAATACTATTAAAAACCTGACTGCCAATCCAAAAATGCGCGGAAAAGTAGAAATTGGTATTGGCTATGATAACGATATACGCAGCACACAAACCCTCGCCCTAGATATTGCCAATCAACAAAATGCGGTGCTTAGCGATCCACCCGCGCAAGTTTTAATAAAAAACTTAGGCTCATCTACTATTAACTTCGTTTTGTATTTTTGGGTTAATAGCGAGCAACACAGTCCATTAAAAGTAGCTTCCCAGCTTATGCGCGAATTAGTCAATGAATTCACAAAACAAAGCATCAGTATGCCTGATGACGCACGAGAGAGAATTATACTCACCGACCCTAATGAAAATGTTTCTAGTTTCGGGGAAGAACAACCATCGCAAATACAAAACGAAAAGAATGAAACAGTTGATCAAACTAAAACACTTGATGATGTAAGCAGTGATACCGACGAAATACGTGAACAAGCAGAGCAATCTCGCGATCCAGAACAAGGTAAAAATATTATTTAAAGATGCTGAAGTTGTATTAACTAAAATTTAGACACAAAAAAGCCCGCAGTATTAACTGCGGGCTTTTTATTGAATGAGTGAGTCAGCCTATAAGCCGGGTTTTGTCCTTTCCGAAGAAAGTGATAATCATTCGTCTAGGCCATAAATCGCTCTATGGCTCAAGCAACCTACCCGGTTCTCACGTGGGCCACGCGTTCATTATTTAAAATGATAGAACCCTATTTGGTCTTGCTCCGAGTGGAGTTTACCTTGCAACCGACTATTACTAGCGGCCCGGTGCGCTCTTACCGCACCCTTTCACCCTTACCAATCGAGATTGGCGGTCTCCTCTCTGCTGCACTTGTCGTGGGCTCACGCCCCCCAGCCGTTAGCTGGCACTCTGCCCTATGGAGCCCGGACTTTCCTCCCCCTGATCATTTTCGTCACAGGCAGCGATCATCTTGGCTGACTCGGCGCGCAGTATACATGAGGCTAATACTAAGCGCAGTAAAATTTACTCTTTTTCTTCAATAATTGTTTTATATAAAGCGTTTTTCTTCATACCAAAGTATTCGGCTACAACGCCACAGGCTTTTTTCATTGGCATTTCACTCTCAAGAAGTGCCAGCATTTTGCGCGCTTCTGGCGGAACATCGTCTATTTGCTTTGGTTTACCCGCAAGCATAAGCACTATTTCGCCGCGCTGCTTGGTAGGATCATCAGTTAAAAATTGTTTAAGCTCACTTACACTACCATTAAAAAATGTTTCAAAGGTTTTGGTTAGCTCTTTAGCAAACACGACTTGCTGCTCATCTCCAAGGGCTAGTGCTAAATCATCAAGGCTTGCCATAATACGGTGCGTACTTTCGTACATTATGCTGGTAATGCCTGAGTTAACAGCTTCGGTAAAAAAGTCTTGGCGAGCTTTGCTTTTAGCTGGCGTGAAACCAATAAACTGAAAGCGATCAGTTGGTAAGCCTGAACAACATACGGCTGTAATTGCAGCACATGCACCTGGAACAGGTGTAACATGAGCGCCTTGTTCGCGACATAGATTTACCACAGCGTAGCCTGGATCACTAATTAGCGGTGTACCAGCGTCAGATACTAAAGCAATATTTAAACCTTGATTAAGTTGATCAATAATTTGCTGTGCTTTTTGCTTTTCGTTGTGGTCGTGTAATGCAAACGTTTTTGCCTTAATTCCAAAGTGGCTAAGTAGCTTGCCGGTATGGCGAGTGTCTTCAGCAGCTATTAAGTCAACTTGCGATAATGTCGCAATGGCACGGTGACTTAAGTCGTCATAATTGCCAATTGGGGTGGCAACAATGTAAAGAGTGCCAATTTTCTGTGAATTCTCCTCATTTAACATTGAGGTCTCCTGCGTCAGTCAGTAATATAAGCAAATCGCGTTAACGTATTGGGAAATCATTGTGCGACTTAAACTAGTTAGTCTATTAATTATATTGTCAGGGTTATCGGCGTGTAGCACAACCGAAAAACCAACTAAAAACAGCGATAACGTAAGTAACCGCACTAATGCACTGCAAAATCAGGCAACCAGTGCGCAATCTATCTACCAATTGGCGCAAAACCGCCAAGGTGCCGATAAAATACAGTTATTGTATAGCGCCCGCGATGCTGCAATTAGTGAGCAAAACTGGCCTTTGTTAGAGAAAATCGGTAATGAGCTTGAATTAACCGCAAGTGTTGATCAAATCCAAAACCGTCTTTATATTGCATTTGCACAAAAACAACAGAATAAGAATGATCAAGCTTTGGTGATTTTGCAATCGCTAGACGGACAACTTACTCAACCCGAGCATTTTGCATGGCATCAGTTTTTAACGGCCAGTATTTATGCATCGCAAAATTTTCCAAAAAAAGCTGCCCCCTATTTCTTTAGAGCCTCTGAAACAGCCACAAAAAACAATATAGAAATCCCTCAGCTCAATCAAAATTTGTGGGATAACTTAAAACAGCTCTCTTCATATGCGCTTGAACGTTTTAACCGTGGTTCGGTTATCCAGCAAGGCTGGGTAAACCTTGGTCTATACTATCAAGTATATGCAAGTAGCGGCGTGGAGCTAGACCAAGCAATTAATAATTGGCGCAGACGCTATATTGGGCATCCGGCTTTTTCTGTATTACCTGAACAGGATGAAATGCTTACTGAGCTCGCCCCTATCAATATAGAGCGTTTAGTTGTGTTGTTTCCACAATCAGGCCCTAACGAACGCTTAGGTGATGCCCTTAAAGCCGGTGTGTTAGCTGCACTTGATACGCGAACTATCAACGACACTATTTTTATTGATGAAAACCTAAGCACTGAGGAAATCGCAGCGCAACTTGAAGAAATAAAGCCTGATTTTGTAATTGGTCCTCTACTTAAAGCAAATATTGATAAACTAGCCAATGCACAAACTCTTATTGATACTCCGGTACTGCATTTAAACACCTTTGATGGTGAGCGCATTTCGCTTCAGCATTATTACTTTGCATTGAACCCTGAGCACGAAATACAACAAGCTCTGGAACACTTTTTAACTAAGGGCTATCAAAAGCCTATGCTGCTTGCGCCAAATAATGCAAATGGCCAACGTTTAGTTGATTATTTTAACCTACAGTGGCAACGCTACAGCGAAACCAAGCCACAAATAGGTTTTTATAACGATAAAAAAGATATGCCGAACACAATTACCAGCTTATTAGAAGTTGATAAGTCAAAAGATCGCATACAAACAGTTAAAGCATTATTTAGGCAAGAAGTAGAAAACGAAACGCGTTCACGCAGTGATATAGACGTTATTTATATTTTGGGTGATGCAATAGAAACTCGCTTAATTAAACCTTACCTTGATGTAAACGTCAGTACATTTGCTGATCGTATCCCACTTTATGCAAGCTCTAAAAGTCATAGTAAGCAAATTGACAGTACAGACAAAGGCGACTTAGACGGCCTATACTTCACTGAATTACCGTGGATGCTTGATTCACAAATTAAACAACATAATTTACGCCAGCAGTACAACTCTCTATGGCCTGAGCAAATTGATATTAGCCAACGCTTATTTGCAATGGCGTACGATGCAGTATCAATATTACATGACATTAGACAGTTAAGCGTAATGCCAGGCAACCAATATAGTGGTTTAAGCGGTAAGCTATCTGTTAATACCAGCGGCCATATAGAACGTATGCTCGACTGGGCTCAATATACAAACCGTCGCATTAAGCCTGTGCAATTAGAAACACAACGCCCGGTACCATTGTTTATGCAATCAGCGGGTGATATACAAACTATAAATTAAACTTTATTAAGTTAAGGGGGCGGCATGTCGTGGTTTAAAGAGCTGTGGCACAATAGTCGCGAAAAAGGCCAGTATTATGAGCTTGAAGCGCAAAAATACTTAGTTACTCAGGGCTTAACACCCATTGAACGTAATTATTACTGCCCCTTTGGCGAGCTTGATGTCATTATGAAAGAAGGCGACACCCTTGTATTCATTGAGGTCAAGTTTCGCAAAAATAATGCCCGTGGCGGTGCCAACTATGCACTTAGCCCACAAAAACAAGCTCGATTAAAACGTAGTATTTATCATTACTTAGCAGCTAAAAATTTAACTAACCAAGCACTAAGAATTGATTATGTAGCCATTACAGGAGAAGCATCTCCTAATATTAATTGGCTTAAAAATGTATTTTAAACGCAAATACAAAGATAAATTATTGGTAGGCTATGCAAGACACAATTAAAGAAATTTTTACAGAAAGCATTCAAGTTCAAATCGCTGCTGGTGAAGTGCTACCTAGTGCGCTTGAGTCAGCTGCATTTACTATTGCACAAAGTCTGATCAACGGAAATAAACTCATTTGCTGCGGTACTGCTAATTGCCACATGCTCGCCCAGCACATGGCGGGTGTATTGGTTAATCACTATGAAACCGAGCGTCCTTGTTTGCCGGCAATTGCTCTATCGCAAGAAAACGTTAACCTTGGACAAAGTACTCAGGTAGACGATCACGATACATTTGCTCGTCAAGTCCGCGCTTTTGCCCAGCAAGGTGATTTATTGCTTGTACTGGCTATTAACGGTAACGAAAAACATGTTATTTCTGCCGTTGAAGCTGCACTAACTAAAGATATGAAGGTCATAGTTATGGTTGGTGATGATGGTGGCGAGTTGGTTGGCCTACTTGGCCCTAACGATGTTGAAATTAGATCCCCATCTAAACGCCCTAGCCGCATTATCGAATCCCATTTAGTTAACTTACATTGTTTAAGCGAACTTGTTGATTTAACGCTTTTCCCTCAGGATGAAAATTATGTTTAAACGCTCTCTTATTGTTTTAGGTACTGTTGTATTACTACAAGGCTGCGCAGCTGCTGTTGTTGCAGGTACAGCCAGTGCAGTAACTGCAGCGAACGATCGCCGTACCATTGGCTCTCAAATTGACGATAACAATATTGAAATAAAAGCGAGTATTGCACTTAGCGAAGTAGAACGCCTTGAAAAGTTTGCCAATATAAGCGCTGTAAGCGTTAACGGTATTGTTTTACTTGTAGGCCAAGTATCTAATGAAGAAATGAGAAACGAAGCACAGCGTACCATTGAGGGCGTTTCAGGTATTCGTAAGATACATAACCAAATTCGTATTGGTTCAAATATTGGCATTACTACACAAACTCACGACTCTTGGCTTACTTCTAAAGTAAAAGGCCAGCTACTCACCGCAAAAGACATTAGCAGTAATAATATTAAAGTGGTTACAGAAAACGCTGAAGTATTTTTAATGGGTTTAGTGTCTGACTCTGAATCTACCCAGGCGGTAAATATAGCCCGTAATGTATCAGGCGTAGAGCGTGTAATTAAAGTGTTTGAATATATGTAAAGTTAAACACAGACATAAAAAAACCGCTTATTAAGCGGTTTTTTTTGCATTTACTTATTATTTAATAACGCGTAAATGAGAGCCTTTTTTCTTCTGTGGCTTTTCTGGTGGTGTTTCATCAATAAATTCAGCTGATGAATCAACACTTTCAAGCTCAGGCACAAAATCGTCTTCGTCCTCTAAAAACTCATCTGTAGTAAAGACTGTTCCTTCGCCATTTTCACGCGCGTATATTGCAAGCACAGCACCTAGAGGCACATACACTTGCATTGGCTGACCACCAAAGCGCGCATTGAAGCTAAGTTGAGTTAAGTCTAACGAAAACTGTGTGACCGCTGATGGACTTATGTTTAAAACAATTTGTCCGTCTTGAACAAACTGTGTTGGCACTTGTACATTTGCAAACCCAGCGTCTACCACTAAATGCGGTGTACACTCGTTATCGACTATCCAATCAAAAAAAGCACGTAATAAATAAGGACGATTAGGCGTCATTATAAACGGATCTCACGCTCAGCTTCAGTTAAAGAGGCTTGGAATGACTCACGTTCAAATAAACGGATCATATACTCTTTAAGCTCTTTAGAACCTGCACCATTCAGCTCAATACCAAACTCTGGTAAACGCCATAATAGTGGAGCTAAATAACAATCTACTAAGCTAAACTCTTCACTCATAAAGTAAGGTGCTTCGCTAAAAATAGGTGCTACAGCAAGTAATGCTTCTGTTAGCTCTTTACGAGCTTGAGCAGCATCTGACGTGTTGTTACTGATTTTGTCAGCTAGGCTGTACCAATCAGTATCAATACGATGCATCATTAAGCGGCTACGACCACGCATTACCGGGTAAACAGGCATTAGTGGAGGATGAGGAAAACGCTCATCAAGGTATTCCATGATGATGTTTGCCTGGTATAAACCAAGCTCACGGTCAATCAGTGTTGGCACTGTGCCGTAAGGGTTAATTTCGTGAAGTGCTTCTGGCAAGTTATCTTTTTCAGCCAAATGAATATCTACACTTACACCTTTTTCCGCAAGTACAATACGTACTTGGTGGCTATACATACAGTTAGCACCAGAAAAAAGGGTCATTACAGGGCGCTTATTGGCAGCTACGGCCATGCCTATACCTCCATTAAATAACTAAAACAGCAAAAGGGGCTTAAGCCCCTATTGCAAAATTACCTTTAAAAATGTTCAACTTAATGAACATCTCTCCAGTATTCTTTCTTAAGCATAAATGCCAAGATAAATAGAATTATTAAGAATCCTATTACCTTAATACCTAGCGCTTCCGATTCAAGACGTGAAGGTTCACCCACGTACTCAAGGAAGTTTGTTAAATCACGAGCCGCTTGGTCGTATTCATCTACGCTTAATTCACCCGTACCATCAGTTTCAGTAGCAATAACTTTGGTCACAGTGTGGCCATGTTCTTCTACTTCTTTAGTGATAGGCGTTGGTAAACCTTGTAGTTCTTGAAGAACATGAGGCATACCTACCGATGGAAAAACAATATTGTTAACTCCAAACGGGCGAGATTCATCTTTATAAAACGATTTTAGGTACGTGTAAATATAATCTGGTGATTTTACACGTGCAATAAGAGTTAAATCCGGCGGAGCCGCACCAAACCATTTTGCTGCATCATCTTTTGTAATTGCGTTTGTGATATGGCTACCGACTTTAGAGCCGTCAAAAATTAACTGCTCTAAACCAACTTCTGTTGGGATACCGATATCACGAAAAGTACGCTCATAACGTTGATACTGCATTTGGTGACAACCAAGACAGTAGTTCATGAACAACTTTGCACCGCGTTGTAAAGATGGTTGATCAGTAAGGTCGTTATTCGCTTCCATTAAAGGAACCGACGGACCTGCTGCCATAACCATGTTAGGCAACAAGTTTACTGATAAAGCAAATAAACCAATAATAAGCTTCTTCATCATTTCGTTAACCTCTCTGGCAATGGCTTAGTTTTTTCGTTCTTACTGTATACAAACAACAGTACGAAGAACATAAAGTAAGTCACAGTACAGATTTGAGAAATAATCGTTTTCATATCAGTTTGTGGAGTTGCACCAACCCAACCAAGAAGAACGAAAGTTACAACAAAGCCTGCAATGTTCCATTTATGGAAACTACAACGGTAACGAACCGATTTAACTCTACCACGGTCAATCCAAGGTAGTAATGCAAGTACTACAATCGATGCACCCATCGCCGCAACACCGATTAGCTTATCAGGGATTGCACGTAAGATTGCATAGAATGGCGTAAAGTACCAAACCGGGAAAATATGCTCAGGTGTCTTAAGTGGGTTAGCTGCCTCGAAGTTTGGACCTTCTAAAAAGAAGCCATTCATCGCCGGCATAAAGAACACAACCCAACAAAACAGTATTAAGAAACCAACCACACCCACAATATCTTTAACTGTGTAGTAAGGGTGGAACGGTATCGCATCAACAATGTCTTTTTTGTTAGTGTAATACTCATGGAATTTAAATTTAGGCTTATCTTCTTCAGCTACTGAGCCTTTCTTACGTTTAATCTCAATACCTTCAGGGTTATTTGAACCCACTTCGTGTAGAGCAACAATGTGTAAGAAAACTAAGATTACAATAACCAGTGGTAGTGCAATTACATGTAATGCAAAGAAGCGATTAAGCGTTGCACCTGATATTACGTAGTCACCACGGATCCAAAGTGTTAAGTCATCACCAATAACCGGAATAGCACCGAATAATGAAATGATTACTTGTGCGCCCCAGAACGACATTTGGCCCCATGGTAATAAGTATCCCATGAATGCTTCAGCCATTAGCGCTAAGAAAATGAACATACCAAATAACCACAGTAATTCACGCGGTTTTTGGTAAGAACCGTAGATCATGCCACGGAACATATGCATATATACAACGATGAAAAACGCTGATGCACCTGTTGAGTGCAAGTAACGTAGTAACCAGCCATATTCTACATCACGCATGATGTACTCTACCGAGGCAAAAGCACCTTCAGCAGACGGAACAAAGTTCATCGTCAACCAAATACCTGTTAGGATTTGGTTTACTAGTACTAACATGGCTAGTGAGCCAAAAAAGTACCAGAAGTTAAAGTTTTTAGGTGCTGGATACTGTGCAATGTGCATGTTCCAAACACGTGTCATTGGGATTCGGTCGTCTATCCAACCAATAATCTTACCAAACATTAGGCTACCCCTCTTTCTTCGCCCACTAAAATAGTGGTGTCATCTAGAAAAGTATAAGGTGGTATTTCTAAGTTTAATGGTGCAGGTACCGATTGAAATACTCGACCAGCCATATCAAATTTAGAACCGTGGCACGGGCAGTAGAAACCGTCATCAGTCCCTTCTACTTTCTCACCAAAATTACCTTGTAAAAAGCCTGGTGAACATCCTAAATGCGTACAAATACCTACAGCCAAAAATATTTCTGGACGTAATGAACGGTAATCATTTGTTGATGATTCTAATTGTTGTGGCTCTTGCGATTGCGGATCACGAAGTTGACCTTCATGTTCTTTCATCTGCTCAAGCATTTTTGGGGTACGTGATACAACCCATACAGGTTTACCACGCCACTCGACACGTATTAATTGTCCAGGCTCAAGTTTGCTGATATCTACTTCTACAGGCGCACCCGCAGATTTAGCTCGCTCACTTGGATTCCAAGACGCAATAAAAGGAACAGCAGCCCCAGCCGCACCAACACCACCTACAACAGAGGTAGCTATGGTTAAAAAGCGACGTCGGCCATTGTCTACAGGCGCATTGCTCATCCACTTATCTCCACTATGATTCTCAACACTTGCTATATTGAGAACATCAGTTACAGCAGGTTAATTATTCGAAATTTTTAAAATAGAAGCGATCATAATTAAAACCCTTGATTAAAACAAGGTTATTCAAAGCCCCATGCTCGAATAAACCTAACTTGATCAAAAATTTGATTAAGCTAGCTCGAGAATAAAGCCGAACGACTATAATAACGCTTCTGTAAAAACAATATACTGACCGAGATCAACACCACTAAGAGGAAACAGTAAAAACTGTACATAGTGTCGTTAAACTCACTCATTTTACTTCCACGCCAATTGTAGCAAAAAATTCCACCAATTAACTGATGGATTTAAACTAATTACGATAATTATTTAACTTTTTTGCAGCTATCTGAGTGTTTTTTAACTTTCGTTCGATTAATACGCAGTTATTAATAAATTTGATCATCATTAATTACAGCAATACCAAGTATGGCGACCGCTATAAACAAATTTAAATTAAGTAGCAAATGTAAACTTTTTGATTTGAAAACAAAAAACCCAGCATAAGCTGGGTTTTTGAATTCTTGATAACGTATAGATTAACGTTTTGAGAACTGTGGACGCTTACGCGCTTTCTTAAGACCCACTTTCTTACGTTCAACTTTACGTGCATCACGTGTAACAAAACCTGCTTTACGAAGTTGTGGGCGTAGTGACTCGTCAAACTCCATAAGTGCACGAGTGATACCGTGACGGATAGCACCAGCTTGACCAGTTGTACCACCACCAGAAACGGTGATGTAAAGGTCAAATTTTTCAGTCATATCAACTAGCTCAAGAGCTTGATGAACAACCATGCGTGCTGTTTCGCGACCAAAATACTCTTCTAGAGAGCGTTTGTTGATTACGATGTTACCAGTGCCTGGGCGTAAGAATACGCGAGCACTTGAACTTTTACGACGACCTGTACCGTAGTATTGATTTGCCATGATGGTGCTCCTTAAATGTCTAGAACCTGAGGCTGTTGTGCAGCATGGTTATGCTCAGTACCTGCGTAAACTTTAAGTTTACGGTACATAGCGCGGCCTAAAGGACCACGTGGCAACATGCCTTTTACAGCTTTCTCGATGATCATTTCAGGCTTTGCAGCTTGAAGTTTATCAAAAGTAGTAGACTTAAGGCCACCTGGAAAACCAGAGTGAGCGTAGTACACTTTATCTTTGAATTTGTTACCAGTTACAGTAACTTTTTCAGCGTTGATAACGATGATGTAATCACCAGTATCTACGTGAGGAGTGTATTCAGCTTTATGCTTACCGCGTAGGCGGTGAGCGATTTCAGTAGCGATGCGACCTAAAGTTTTACCTTCAGCGTCAACTACGTACCAGTCACGTTTTACTGTTTCTGGTTTAGCAACAAACGTTTTCATTTATAAAAATCCAATGTTTTTCAATTAAAACCACAAGTAGTTAATATTAACTACTGCTCTAAGTTTGCTATAACCCCTTCGAGTTTTAGACTTTTGCGCCGCTCACAAGTGGCTAGACTATATGAGGACATAGAACGCAACGTGGCAGACGCGGGAGTATACCAGCACTTAAAACACATTGCTACTCGCCGGTTGTTTTTTCCACAAGAAATTTCAGAAATAAGAAGTACTATATATGTACCTCTTTTTTATAGTTGCCCTATTACACATTTACTTACTTATTTAAACTAAATGCTCTCTAGCTAAATATTCTAAGGATTGCATTTCTTGTAAACGACTAATACAACGCTTAAATTCAAAGTTTAAATTACCTTGGGTATAAAGTTCGGTAATAGGTTTTTCAGCCGATATAATTAAAGTTACATGGCGCTCATAAAATTCATCCACTAAAGCAATAAAGCGTCTAGCAGCATCATCATTAGTTTGCCCTAGCTGTTTTACGTTAGAAATAATCACCGTATTGTATAAGCGGCTAATCTCCATGTAATCGACCTGGCTACGTGCTGTTTCGCACAATTCACTAAACTCAAACATCACAACGCATTTAGCTACTTTACGCGTTTTGATTTTTCGCCCTTCTATCTCTATCGGCTCATCTAATTGCCCTGGCTCTGGCGATAACTTATCGAAGTACTCAAATAGGTTCTTATCCGCATCTTCATCTAACGGACTATGAAAAATTTCAGCTTGCTCTAAAGTACGTAATCGGTAATCAATACCTGAATCTACATTAACTATCTCGGTATTTTTTTTAACAAGCTCAATTGCTGGCATAAAACGCGCTCGCTGTAAGCCATTTCTGTAAAGTTCATCAGGCACTATATTAGAGGTTGCTACAAGTACTATGCCCCGTGCAAATAGCGCTTCCATTAAGCCACCTAATAGCATGGCATCAGTAATGTCTTGTACAAAAAACTCATCAAAGCAAATAATGTCTGTTTCTGCTTTAAAAGTGTCAGCAATTTTTTCTAATGGATTAGCCGTATTATTTAGCTTTTTAAGCTCGTTATGCACTCGGTGCATAAATCGATGAAAGTGCACACGCATTTTACGTGTGCCCGGTAATGATTCGTAAAAAGTGTCAACTAAATAAGTTTTACCACGCCCTACTCCCCCCCAAAAGTACAAACCTTTTACAGGCGCAGGTTCTTCTTTACTAAATAGCTTAGCAAAAAAGCCTTTTTGTTTTGGCTTTATCTGAGTTAGGTCATCGTATAGACGTTGTAAATGGCGCACAGCATTTTCTTGTGCTGCGTCGTGTACAAAGTCATCTCGCTTTAAGTCTTGTTGGTATGTTTGCCAAGGAGTCATATCTATTTACAGTTAAAACACAGTTTAATTTGCAAAGCATATTAACACGCATCATAACTCGGGGTATATTACACTTAGTATGATTTATAATTGAATCGGCATTCGTTAGTTATTTTCCCAAAGGGGTAGTTTTTATGGGCACAGTTATGTGGGTAGGTTTGATTGTTATTGTTGCTGTTGTAGCATTTTTTATTGGTGCATTTGTAACTAAAAAACAGTTCAAACAAGATGAACTAAAAGAGCAAGCGGAACAAGCACAAAGTGCGCTTGAGCAGTATCGCCAAGATGTCGCTGATCATTTAGCGAATACTGGTAAGCTCGTAAATAAAATGAAAGAAAACTATGATCAACTGCTTAGTCACGTTGAAGAAACAAACCAGCTTCTTCTAGAAGATAGAAATAAAGCACCAGCTGAACCATTCTTTTCAAAAGAAACTACAGAACAACTGCAGGCTTCATTAAAAGAGCGTCAATGCGATCGTTCTACAGCGGCAGCACAACCAGCTGATTATGTATCAGGTGAATCAGGTTTATTTGCTGGTCAAAATAAAGTTTCAGAACATTCTAAAGCATCTTGATGAACTTTTTTTTGACCCCATAGTCTTTAGATATAACAGCTTTGTTGTTTTATCTTAATAAACCGAAAAGGGCTGCTGTAAAGTAGCCCTTTTTGTTTTGCTTTATCTTAAGTGGAGTTACCCCTGACTATGAAAATGAAATTATCACTTATCAGCGCAGCTATTCTATCTACAAGCTTATTAATGAGCCCTGTAGCATCTTATGCAAAAATGCCAATTGCAGTAAATGGTCAACAACTACCAACTCTTGCCCCCATGCTAGAGAAAATATCTCCAGGTGTTGTAAGTATCCAAGTTTCAGGCTCAAAAGAAGTACGCCGCCGTGCAGATCCGCTTGAATACTTTTTTGGACAGCAACAGCCTCGCAGTCAAAAGCGTCAATTTAGTGGGTTAGGCTCTGGGGTAATTATTGATGCTGATGAGGGTTATGTAGTCACTAATAATCACGTAATCCAAGATGCCGAAAAAATGGTAGTAACCCTCGAAGATGGCCGTGAATTTGAAGCAACTAAAATTGGTACTGATACAGAATCAGACATCGCTCTTTTACAAATAGACGCTGATGACTTAACTGAAATAAAACTCGCAAATTCAGATAGTTTACGAGTGGGCGACTTTGCCGTCGCTATTGGTAACCCATTTGGACTTAGCCACACAGTTACATCTGGTATTGTTAGCGCTCTTGGCCGTAGTGGTTTAAATATTGAGGGCTACGAAGATTTCATTCAAACCGATGCTGCTATCAACCAAGGCAACTCTGGTGGTGCACTAGTTAACTTAAACGGTGAATTGATTGGTATTAACACTGCTATTTTAGGTGCTTCTGGCGGTAACGTGGGTATTGGTTTTGCCATTCCATCAAACATGATGAAAAACTTAGTTGATCAAATTGTTGAACACGGTGAAGTACGCCGAGGGTCGCTGGGTATCTCTGGCCGCCCACTTGATGCAGGCCTTGCTAAGGCGCAGCAACTTGACGTTAAACAAGGTGCTTATGTAATGCAAGTAATGGACGACACTGCCGCAAGTAAAGCAGGTATAAAAGCAGGTGACGTAATTGTTAGCATTAATGGCGGTGATATTAGTGGTTTCCATGAACTACGCAGCAAAATTGCTACGCTAGGTGAAGGCCGCGAAATAAAACTTGGTATTTACCGCGATGGTAAAATTAAAACGGTAAAAGTAACTCTTGATGGTGCATCAGGTGTTACAGCGACTGGCGAAGAGCTGCATCCTGCGTTCCAAGGCGCGACACTTGAAAACGTGCAAAAAAATAGTAATAAAGGTGTTGAGGTTACGTCTGTAGACCCTCGCTCACCTTCTGCCCGTGTTGGCCTTGAAGAAGGTGATATTATTATGCAAGTGAATCGCCAACGAGTAGAGACTATTCGTGATATGAATAAGATTATCGAAAACACTAAAGGTAATATCGTACTTGGCGTACAACGTGGTCGTGAGTCTATATTTATTTTAATTCAGTAATAAATAGCACTATTAATGTAATAAAAATAACAGTGGCACTTGCCGCTGTTATTTTTTTTATGTCATCATAAAGAGATTGCTCACTTACATAATAAGAAAACTGTGCTGAAATTAATAAAATTTATTCTCCCCCCTTTATTTGCAGGTCTAAGTATTGCTTTTTTAGTGGTTTTTTTCAGCCCTAATATGCGAGCCGCCTTACTCCCTAATGTTCCCCTTCCAAGCGCGATGAGTGCGAGTCACCTGAGTTTTTCTGATGCAGTTAAACGAGCAGCTCCTTCTGTAGTTACTATTTTTTCAGAAAGCATTTCCAAAGAACCTCGTTATAAAAGAAAAAACACGGTACAAGAGCTAGGCTCTGGCGTCATTATGTCGCAAGACGGTTATATTCTTACTAACTACCATGTTGTGAATAATGCAGACCAAATTATGGTTATCTTAACCGATGGCCGACGTTTTTTTGATGTGCAACTAATTGGTTTTGATACCATTACTGATTTAGCCTTACTTAAAATCAATGCAGATCACCTCCCGGTGATTCCCGTAAACGATAGCTATGTATCAAATGTAGGCGATGTTGTACTTGCTATAGGCAACCCGCTTAACTTAGGGCAAACAATCACTCAAGGCATTATTAGTGCAACGGGTAAGCAAAAAATTACAGATAGCCCTTACAATAACTTATTGCAAATGGATGCAGCTATTAACGTGGGCAACTCCGGCGGCGCATTAGTTAACTCCAATGGTGATTTAGTCGGCATTACTTCTGCACAATTTAAAACGCGTGAGAACTTGAATATTCAAGGAATATTTTTTGCGGTTCCTTACTCACTTGCTAAAAAAGTGATGGGTAAACTCATTCGTCACGGTCGCGTTGTACGCGGCTATTTAGGCTTTGAAGGCACAGCAGTAGATAGTACAGGTAAAGAAGTAAACGACAGCCTAACGCCGGTTACCGGCATGCGCATTACTAATTTAGACCCTTTGGGGCCAGCATGGCAAGCGGGTATTGAAGAGCAAGATATCGTCATTAAAATTGCAGGGCTTTCGGTAGCAAACCCACAAAAAGTGCTTGAAAAAATAGGTAATACGGAGCCCGGTAAAGAAATAGAATTTGAGCTATACAGAGATGGGAAAATAGAAAAAATCATGGTGGTGGTAGCTGAGCTTGAAACAAAGCTTTAATAAATAGTAATACCAATCTTCAATAAAAAAGTCGGATAGCAATTTGCGTATCCGACCTTTTTAAAATAGCTTAACTAGTTATCTACTTAGCTACTTCTACGTTTAATGTTTGCACCCAACGCACTTAGTTTATCTTCAATGCGCTGATAACCTCTATCAACGTGATAAATACGGTCAACAACCGTTTCACCCTGTGCCACTATACCCGTTAAGATTAAGCTAGCTGAAGCGCGTAAATCGGTTGCCATCACTTGCGCGCCCGTTAAGCTTTCAGTCTCACCACAAATTGCGGTATGCCCTTCTAAACGAATATTAGCGCCCATACGCTGCAACTCTGGTACATGCATAAAACGGTTTTCAAAAATCGTTTCTGTGATCGTTGCACTACCATTTGCTACTACATTTAATGCTGTAAACTGAGCTTGCATATCCGTAGGAAAACCTGGGTGTGGAGCTGTTTTAATATTCACGGCTTTAAGTTCTCGGCCGCGCATATCAAGATAAATACTATCGTTATGTACTTCTAGGTGTGCATTCGTAGCACGTAGCTTTTCAATCACAGGCTCAAGAGAATGAAAGTCTGTATTTTTACAAAGTACTTCACCGCCAGCCATTGCTGCTGCGACTAAAAACGTCCCAGTTTCAATTCGGTCAGGTAAAATACTGTGTTCACAGCCAGCTAAACGCTCAACGCCCTCAACTTCAATGCGGCTAGTACCTGCACCTGTGATTTTAGCGCCCATAGCAATTAGGCAGTTAGCTAAATCAATTATTTCAGGCTCGCGTGCCGCATTATCAAGTATGGTTTTACCATCAGCGAGGGCCGCTGCCATTAATAGGTTTTCGGTAGCGCCTACGCTTACCATTTCCATAAAAATTTCAGCGCCTTTTAAGCGACCATTTACCTTGGCATTAATATAACCATTTTCAACGTTTATTTGTGCGCCCATGCGCTCCAAACCTTGAATATGAATATCAACTGGGCGAGCGCCAATAGCGCACCCACCAGGTAAAGAGACTTGAGCTTCACCAAAACGTGCAACTAGAGGGCCTAATGCAAGCACAGAGGCGCGCATTTGCTTTACTAAGTCGTAAGGCGCTAATGTTTTATTAACCGTTGCACCGTCAATTACTAGCGTATCGCCCTGCCAATTAACATCTGCACCTAAAGTTTTTAATAAAGCTTCAGTGGTCACTATGTCGCGAAGACGCGGTACATTAGTAAATATACTTTTACCATCAGCTAATAGTGAAGCAAATAAAATAGGAAGTGCGGCATTTTTAGCGCCCGAAATAGTCACTTCACCAGCAAGTGAAGTGCCACCTTGAATTACAAATTGATCCATTAGGAGGCCCTAGTTATTGCGGTAAAATGAATTTTTGTTCACGCTTCCACTCTACAGCAGTAAATGCACGAATAGATACTGCGTGAATTGTCCCATCTGAAATTGTATTCATTAATGGACCATAAACTAGCTGCTGCTTTTTAACTCGGCTTAAACCGTCAAAGCATTCGCCTACCGCAACAACTTCATAATGACTACCATTGGCTTTTACATGTACTTCAGCTAATTGAAGTTCTTCGCGTAATAATGTTTCGACTTGGCTAGTTTCCATAACTCTCACTCAAATAGGGTTGTAACCTGACCCAATTGCATTAAATTTTGCAATTGCTCAGGTAGGTTTTGCAATTCAAGGCGAATGCCTTGCTGCTTTAATTCTGCAAAAGAGTGAATTAACCAAGCTAAGCCTGCTGTGTCAACCCTTGATACTCCACTTAGGTCGAAATAGATGATTTTATGCTTAGTTAATAACTTATTGTTCAGAAGCTGTTCATCGCCAATTGAATTTCGAGTAAGCTCACCGCTTACTCCAAAATGTTGTCCATCAACTTGGCTTATTGCCAATTTAGTCATTCGAGTTACTGCCTCTAAACTGAACTGGTAGCTGACTCTTTTGCTCTAAAAGGTTACTTACATTATCAATACCTTGCTGGCGCAAAATACCTTGCAGCTCACTTTGTTTTGCGTCTAGTAAACTAATACCTTCGGCAATCATATCGTACGCGCGCCATTCACCGTCACGGTCTTCGCGTACTTTAAAATCGATTCTGATATCAGGTTTACCGTCTTCAATAATTTTAGTCTTAATAACAACAACGTCTTTGCCTTTAAACGCTTGCTCTGCACCAAACTCAACTTTCTGGTTTGTGTATTGAGTAAATACACCTGCATAAGTAGCAACTAAGTACTCTCTAAATACACCAATAAAGCGTTGAATTTCTTTAATTGCTTTGGCCTTTTCAGCTTCGTCGGTAATTGCACGAACTTTAGATACTTCACTGCCAAGTACACGAAGTGCTGCATATTTATAGTCGATATAAGGCATTAATTCTTCTTCGACTATTACGCGAAGGTATTCCTGATCTTTAACAATTAATGGCTGATCTTTTTTAATGCGCGCAAATGTATTATCGGCAACTTGGCGTACCATTTTATTAGGATCGATTAATTTCACATCTGCTGCACTTACGCTTTGAGTTAGCGTCATTGTGCCAATTGCTACAATAGCTAAAAACTTTTTCAACATAATAATTACTCACTACCTTGGTTGAATAAAAACTGCCCGATTAATTCTTCAAGTACAATGGCAGACTTAGTATCAGTGATTGAATCGCCATCACCTAGTGCTTTACTTTCCACACCAAATAAATCGTCAATTGCTTCATCTTGCTTGTTTTCTGTCACTGTTTCGCCTAAACAACGTTGCTTAGCAGAATCTGGAGAAATTACAGGGTGAATACCTAAGTACTGCTCACCTAAAATACCCGACGTTAAAATAGAGATTGAGCTTGTGTCTGAAAAACGACATAAGTACTGTGCGTCAATGGTCATATTAACGACTGGTAAAAATTCTTGTGGGTGAACATAAATTGATTCAACACGACCAATTACAACACCACCTACTTTTACCGGCGCACGCGCTTTTAACGAGCCGATGTTTTCAAACTTGGCATTAAGCGTATATGTTTCGCCAGAGCCACTAATACCTGAATTGGCAACTTTAAGTGCAAGCATCGCAAAAGCTAAAATGCCAAGTGCTACAAAAAAACCAACTAAAATTTCTAATTTCCGTGAATTCATTATCTATACCCTATTAGCTGGTAAACATTACCGCTGTCAAAATAAAGTCAAAACCTAAAACTGCTAATGACGAATGAACAACCGTTTCGGTGGTTGCTTTGCTGATCCCTTCTGAGGTCGGCACACAGTCATATCCTTTATAAAGCGCAATCCAGGTCACCACTATGGCAAATACAAAGCTTTTAATAATACCGTTTAGTATGTCTTGCTGAAACGACACTTGCGATTGCATGATTGACCAAAAACTACCTGTATCAACCCCCAGCCAATCTACCCCCACTAAATGAGCGCCTATAATTGCTACAGCTGAAAATATCAATGCAAGCAATGGCATGCTTATAAAACCCGCCCAAAAGCGCGGTGCAATAATACGTTTTAGCGGATCGATTGCCATCATCTCAAGTGATGAAAGTTGCTCTGTTGCTTTCATTAAGCCAATTTCAGCTGTCAAAGCGCTACCTGCGCGTCCTGCAAATAATAATGCAGTAACAACCGGGCCTAGTTCTCGCAATAAGCTCAGTGCCACTAACGGCCCTAAACTATCTTCAGCACCATAACCAACCAATACGGTGTAACCTTGTAGAGCCAACACCATGCCGATAAACAAACCTGACACCATAATAATGAGTAACGATTGCGAACCAACCATATAAAGCTGGCGAACAAGTAAAGGTGTGCCTTTTTTAAAATTAGGAACATGCGCTAATGCACTAAACAGCATATAAGCAGAACGACCAAGGGCCGCAAAACGTCCTAGCGTTTTATGCCCTAGCTTTTGAAATAAATCCAACATTATGCTTTTTCTCCAAGTAGTTCGTCTGCATAAGCCTGAGCCGGAAAATGAAATGGTACTGGACCATCCGACAAGCCTTTTAAAAACTGTTGAACTAAAGGAGATTCATGATTACGCATTTCATCTGGAGTACCAGAACCAATTACCCCTTGGTCGGCGATAATTATAACGTGTTCGGCAATACTCATTACCTCTGTTACATCGTGCGTCACGATTAAAGACGATAAACCTAATACTTCGTTGAGCGACTTAATTAGCTTAACCAATACGCCCATCGAAATAGGATCTTGCCCTGCAAATGGTTCATCGTACATGATTAGCTCTGGATCAAGTGCTATAGCGCGTGCAAGCGCAGCACGCCTTGCCATACCGCCGGATAACTCAGAGGGCATTAAATCTTTAGCGCCACGTAGCCCAACCGCTTGCAATTTCATTAATACAACTAATCGGATAAGGTCTTCACTTAGCTTTGTGTGCTCTCTTATAGGAAACGCAATATTGTCAAATACCGACATATCAGTAAACAGCGCACCACTTTGAAAAAGCATGCTCATTTTAGTACGTGCTTCGTATAACTCTTTACGAGACATTTTAGGAATGCTGCCACCTTCAAATAAAATATCACCTGAATCTGGTTTAAGCTGACCACCAATTAAACGCAACATAGTGGTTTTGCCAATTCCGCTTGGCCCCATGATCGCAGTAATTTTACCTTTAGGAACGCTAAAACTCATATTTTTATATATAGTTCTATTGCCTCTCGAAAAGCTAACATCCTTGACTTCTACTATTGATTGCGACAAGTCGCTCTCCATAAAAATGTTCACTAGTGCACCTATTTTAAAGCTTTTTTGTCAAAGATGGAAAAAACAATTCGTAAGATTTTGTAATACACCCATAAAAAGGATTATAAGACTCGCTCAAAACAGCTTAACCCCGGCTTAAATTTTTAAATTAGCTGTTTAAAAGCAGCATTGTTACGTAGTTGACCTTACTCTTTTATTTATACTTTCATCTTGGCTTTTGTTACTATTCGCGCCATCCGTATTTTGTATAACTGGCTTAACACAATGGTTACCTCGTTTGTTATTTTAATTCTTGGTTTTGCAGCTCTTGTTTGGAGTGCAGACAGGTTTGTTTATGGCGCTGCGGCTCTTGCTAAAAACTTTGGTGTACCTACACTTATTGTTGGTTTGACCGTTGTAGCTATGGGCTCATCAGCACCTGAAATGATGGTTTCAGCCTCTGCCGCTCTGGCTAACAAAACCGACACTGCCGTCGGTAATGCTGTTGGCTCTAACATTACAAACATTTTACTTGTGTTAGGTATTACAGCTCTATTTCGCCCTCTTTCAGTTTCATCTAGTACGTTAAAACGCGAAATGCCATTGGTAATGCTAGTATCTCTTGCTACTTGGTATGTCTTTTCGGATAACTACTTTTCATTTAATGAAGGTGTTGCACTTTTAGTTGGCTTTATCGTATTCATCGGTGGGTTAATTATTGTGTCTATGCGTGCAAAAAACCAAGATGACCCATTTGTCTCAGAAGCCTGCGACGACGTACCTAACGATGTACCTACAAAAAAAGCGATATTTTGGTTAGTTATAGGCATGATACTCCTACCTGTTAGCTCTCATTTTTTAATAGGTTCAGCTGTAGACATTGCAAAATACTTCGGCTTAAGCGACTTAGTCATTGGCTTAACAATTATTGCCATTGGTACTAGCTTGCCAGAGCTTGCAGCTTCGGTAGCTGGTGTACTTAAAAATGAAGATGATTTAGCACTAGGTAATATTGTTGGCTCAAATATATTTAATATTCTAGCGGTATTACCACTTGCAGGTATCATTAACCCTTCTGCCATTGACCCATCATTAGTAAGTCGAGACGTATTAATTATGATTGGTGCAACACTTGCTCTTATTATTATGTCATTGAACTTTAGAGGCACCCAACGTATCAATAGAGTAGAAGGCGGCTTATTGCTAATAGCGTTTTTGGGTTACCAAGGGTATATTTTTAGTCAAGTAGGGTAAATGATGGCAACGCTAAATTTTATTGAACAAGGTCTTCGCGTTTTAGATGTTGAGCGCCAAGCACTTAGTGATATTGCACAATATGTAGATGAGAATTTTAATAACGCGTGCCAATTAATGTACGACTGCGAAGGCCGTATTATTGTCATTGGCATGGGTAAATCAGGTCATATTGGCAATAAAATCGCGGCCACTCTTGCGAGTACTGGCAGCCCTGCATTTTTTGTTCACCCTGGTGAAGCAAGTCATGGTGATTTAGGTATGATCACTAAAAATGACGTGGTTATGCTTATTTCTAATTCAGGAGAGACCAGCGAAGTTTTAAATATCATTCCGGTTTTAAAACGACTTGGTGCCAAAATGATATCGATGACTGGTAATACGCAATCAACTATGGCAACCCTTGCTAATGTACATGTGTGCATTAAAGTAGAAAAAGAAGCCTGTTCATTGGGTCTAGCTCCTACATCCAGTACCACTGCAACACTTGCGATGGGCGATGCCATGGCAGTTGCATTATTAGAAGCTCGCGGCTTTACTGCTGATGACTTCGCGTTATCTCACCCAGGTGGTAGCTTAGGCAAGCGCTTATTACTTACTTTAAAAGATGTTATGCACAGCGGCGCAAATACACCTATTATTAGCGTTTCACAAACAGTTAAAGATGCCCTCATTGAAATGTCAGCCAAAGGTTTAGGCATGACAGCCATTGTTGATGAAAATCAGCAGCTCGTGGGATTATTTACCGATGGCGATTTGCGTCGTATTTTAGAGCAAAGAATTGATATTCATACAACACAAATAGATGTTGTTATGACTAAGTCATGTACTACGGCTACACAAGATATTTTAGCCGCTGAAGCGCTTAATATTATGGAACACAAACGTATAAATGGCTTAATCGTCGTCAATGAGAAAAACCAACCTATTGGCGCATTAAACATGCAAGACCTATTAAAAGCAGGAGTATTATAAATGCAATTTGAAGAACTCTATCAACCGCTGAGCGATGATGCAAAAGCACGCGCTAAAAAAGTAAAGCTACTTATATGCGATATTGATGGTGTATTTTCTGATGGCCGTATTTATCTTGGTAATCAAGGTGAAGAGCTAAAAGCATTTAATACAAAAGATGGTTTTGGCATTAAAGCGCTTATAAACAGTGGCTTTGAAGTGGCTGTAATTACTGGTCGTCATTCACAAATAGTGCAACAACGTATGAGCAGCTTAACCGTACAGCATATTTATCAAGGTCAAGAAAATAAGCTCATTGCCTATCAACAATTAAAAGACAAACTCAACCTTAGCGATGAACAAATTGCTTATATCGGTGATGATGGCCCTGACATGCCCGTTATGGAATTAGTCGGCTTTGCTGTTGCAGTAAATGATGCCCATCCACTTATTAAACGTTTATCACACTATGTAACGCAAATGCCTGGCGGCTTTGGTGCAGTAAGAGAGCTCACCGACTTACTTATGCTTGAAAATGGTAAAGCGTTGACTACACAAGGCACTAGTTCATGAATGCAGCGCGCATAATATTAAGCGTTTTATTCATTAGCTGTATGGTTTGGCTTTGGTACCCTTATTTTACACAACCAAATATTTTGCCTCAGACTGAGCCTGAAGTTATTGCCAAGCCTGATTACATAGCCATTGAACTCAAACAAACAGCCTATGACGAACAAGGTACAATCAGCCACAAAGTAACTGCGGCTAAAATGGAACTATATCAGCAATTAGGTTTCACGTTTTTTGAAAAACCCATTTTTACTTTATATAACGAAAAGCAAACGTGGCAAATAAATGCAGACGAAGCAACATTATACGAAGACAAACAATTAATTTTAGAAGGTAACGTGGTTGCCAAAAACTTAACTGATAACGCCATGATAGACAAAATCAATGCTGATAATATTCAGGTAGATATAAAGCTATTAACAATGCGCTCGGAGCAACCAGTCATCATCACTGGACCCAATTTAAAAATCACCGGCAAAGGCCTTGAAGCCGATTTAAAAACCGAAGTGATAAAACTAATTAACCATACGCGAACCATATACTATGACCAATAAAATATTAAAATCACTTATTATTCCTACACTTATAATAGCGTTTAATAGTAGTGCTGCAGAGCAAAACTCGCTATCTGCTGCAAATCAAATTTCAATAAGCGCCGATAAGCAAGAAGGCCAATTAAAAACTAACGTGGGTATTTTTGAGAAAAACGTTGAGATTATTCACGGTAATCGCCGAATTACAGCAGACCGCCTCGAAGTACATAAGCGCGATGAACTAGGTGATAACCAGCAACTATTAATTGCCACGGGTAGCCCTGCTCGCTTTGAAGAGAAGCAATCAGATGGCACAACTATGAGCGCCAGTGCAGACGAAGTTCGTTACGATGTATCTAAACGTTTTTTAACGCTCGTTGGTAATGCACAAGTATCGCAAGCAGGACAAAAAATTAATGCCAAAAGTATTACCTACGATATAGAACAACAGCTAATCAGTGCCGAAAAAGATGAAAACTCAACTGACCGCGTTCACACAATTTTAGTACCAATCGAAACTAAAAAAAGTAAAAAAGACGATAAAGGTCAGCCATGAGTACATTAAAAGCAGAGCTATTAGCAAAGAGCTATAAAGGTCGTGAAGTTGTCAAAAACGTTGGCCTTGAAGTAAAAGCTGGCAGTATTGTTGGTTTACTTGGTCCTAACGGCGCAGGTAAAACCACCACGTTTTATATGATTGTGGGACTTGTACCTAGCGACAAAGGTAAAATTTCTATCGATGATAACGATATTACTCTTTTACCTATGCATAGTCGTGCTAGATTAGGCATTGGCTACTTACCACAAGAGTCTTCAATTTTTAGAAAACTGACTGTTTATCAAAACTTAATGGCTATTTTAGAAACACGCAAAGAGTTAAATAAACAAGCCCGAGAAGACACTCTCGATAAATTATTAGATGAATTTAGCATACAACACATTCGTGATAGCCAAGGTATGGCGTTATCGGGTGGCGAACGTCGCCGCGTGGAAATAGCACGTGCGCTGGCAGCCGATCCTAAATTTATATTATTGGATGAACCATTTGCAGGTGTTGACCCGATTTCGGTATTAGATATAAAGAAAATAATAGAACATCTCAAAAATCGTGGGATTGGTGTATTAATTACCGATCATAACGTAAGAGAAACCCTTGATGTTTGTGAAAAAGCCTACATTGTTTCTCATGGGGAGCTGATTGCATCAGGTACTCCAGAACACGTATTAAATGATAAAACAGTACGCGATGTTTACTTAGGCGAGCAATTTAGGCTGTAACATTTACGCCATGTCTTTAAGCATCTGCTAGTATTAATTATAACAACATAAAAGGATTGTTAGAGATACATGAGGCAATCACTACAGCTGCGCATGGGCCAGCAACTTACAATGACTCCACAGCTGCAACAAGCTATTCGTTTGTTGCAACTCAGTACATTGGATCTCCAGCAAGAAATACAAGAAGCTCTCGACAGCAACCCGCTATTAGAGGTTGAAGAACCAGACTATTCCGAAGACGCTGCTGGTAAAAACGAGCAAAAAGCAGATACCGATGACATAACTGTTAGCGCATCGGCCGACGATGCTCCAAGCGAATACGAACAAGATAGTGGTGAAGCACTTGCAAAAGACACGCTAAGTGACGACATGGCTATGGATGTTAGCTGGGATGAGTACATGAGTGCTGCTCCTGCAGCATCATCAGGTCCAATGCCTGAAGACGAGTCAATCTACCAAGGCGCCTCAACAGAGACGCTCCACGAGTACTTAATGTGGCAGTTACAATTAACGCCATTTAGTCCTACCGATGAAGCTATTGCTATTGCGATTGTAGAAGCAGTTGATGATTCAGGTATTTTAACACTAAGCTGCGAAGAGATTTTAGAAAGCTTTAATCAAGAAAACGAAGAAGATAACGAAGTTGAACTTGATGAAATTGAAGCTGTATTAAAGCGCATCCAACTGTTTGATCCTGTCGGTATTGCTGCACGTAGTTTACAAGAGTGTTTATGTATTCAGCTTAACCAGTTTGATAAAGAAACACCTTACATTAATGAAACGAAAATGATTTTAACCGAGCATATTGATTTATTAGCAGCTCGTGACTATCGTACATTAATGAAGAAGACTAAACTCAAAGAAGAAGAGCTTAAAGAAGTAATGACATTAATACATACTCTTAGCCCTAAGCCTGCAGATACTATTGTAAGAGAAGAATCTGAGTATGTTATTCCTGATGTGTCAGTTAAAAAAATTAAAGGCCGCTGGGTTGTTGAGTTAAATCCAGATAGCATGCCTAAAATTCGTGTTAATAGCCAATACGCTGCAATGTCTCGCACTGTAAAATCCAGTGGTGACAGCCAGTTTATTCGCTCACATTTACAAGAAGCTAAATGGTTTATTAAAAGCTTAGAAAGTAGAAACGACACACTATTAAAAGTAACTAATTGTATTGTTAAGCAGCAACAAGGCTTTTTTGAACACGGCCCTGAGGCCATGAAACCAATGGTTTTAAATGATGTTGCTGAAATGGTCGAAATGCACGAATCAACAATTTCGCGCGTAACAACTCAAAAATATATGCATACACCTCGTGGCATATTTGAGCTTAAATACTTTTTCTCAAGCCATGTAAGCACCGAAAATGGGGGTGAATGTTCATCTACAGCAATACGTGCGCTCATCAGAAAATTAATCGCAGCAGAAAACTCAGCAAAACCATTGAGTGATAGCAAAATAGCGGATATATTGGCTGAGCAAGGAATTAAAGTAGCGAGACGTACAATCGCAAAATACCGCGAGTCTCTGGCTATTCCACCGTCAAATCAACGTAAAAGTTTGATTTAAGACGCTAAACAAAGAGGGTAATGCTTATGCAACTAAACTTAACTGGTCGTCACGTAGAATTAACCGATTCACTAAGAGACTATATTAATACCAAATTTGCGAAGCTAGAAAGACACTCTGATCATATTAATAATGTTCATGTCATTCTCGATGTAGAAAAATTAAATCAAAAAGCAGAAGCCACAATACATGTAAGTGGTGCTGAGCTATTTGCCTCTACGGAACATCAAGATATGTATGCCGCCATTGACTCGTTGATCGACAAGCTCGATCGACAAGTGATTAAACACAAAGAGAAGCTTGCTCGACACTAATATGATGAAATTAAGCTCACTTATATGCCAGGACTGCAGCAAAGCTGCGGTCCTTTTTAATAGCAAAAAAAGAATTTTAGAGTTCATTAGCGAACTTGCTCACGACAAACTTCCGTATTTACCGCAACAGGATATCCTTACTGCTTTAATGAGCAGAGAGAAACTGGGTAGTACAGGTATTGGGCGTGGCATTGCCATTCCTCATGGTCGAATGAGCGGTGCAGAAGAGCCTTTAGCTTTAGTACTCGTTAGCGAAACTCCAATAAATTTTGATGCAATAGATAATCGTCCTGTTGATATTTTTGTCGCACTCATCGTACCAGATGGCGATAACCAACAGCACTTAAAGACTCTCGCAACCATTGCTGATAAACTAAACAACAAAGATTTTTGTAAACAGTTACGCTGTGCAAAATCAGATGCTGAGCTTTACCAAGTTATTGTCGATCAATCATAGTTTTATAAAGGGTGTTAAATGGAGTTAATTATCATAAGCGGCCGTTCTGGTTCTGGAAAGTCGGTTGCTTTACGCATTGTAGAAGATTTAGGTTATTATTGCGTAGATAATATTCCAGTTAACTTGCTTCCTTCATTAGTTCGCAGTGTGTCTGATAGCTACGATAAAATTGCTGTTAGCATTGATGTGCGCAACATCCCTAAAGAGCAAGATGAATTTAACGATATTTTTGAATACTTACCAGGCTTTGCAAATCCTACGTTATTTTATTTAGATAGCGACGATCAAACATTAATAAAACGCTTTTCAGAAACACGCAGGTTACACCCACTATCAATTGACTCGCTGCCTCTTGATTTAGCCATCAAAAAAGAAAAAGAATTACTTGATGTATTAATCACCCGCGCCGACTTTATGATAGACACAACTGATTTAAGCGTTCACCAACTTGCAGAATCTATTCGTGAAAAGATTTTAGGTAAAAAAGATAAGCAACTAATTGTCACGTTTGAATCGTTTGGTTTTAAATACGGTATACCAAAAGAAGCAGATTACGTATTTGATGCACGCTTTTTACCAAATCCACATTGGGAACCTGAATTAAAACCTTTAAATGGGTTAGATCAACCCGTTAAAGATTATTTGGCCAATCACAGCATAGTGCAAAAATTCACATGGCAAATTCAGACATTTGTACAAACATGGTTACCGCACTTAGAGCGAAATAACCGCAGTTATTTAACCATTGCTATTGGGTGTACAGGCGGACAACATCGCTCTGTATATTTAGCGCAAACTATCGGTGAAAGTTTTGCAATGACACATCCCAATGTTAAAATTCGCCATCGCGAACAAGAAAAATAATATAGCTGAATAATCACCTGTTCAGCTTAGGTAGAGTAAGTTATGCATTGTGAAGACACTTTTTTAATAAAAAACAAATTAGGATTGCACGCCAGAGCAGCCACCGTGCTTGCCCAATTAGCAGTGCAGTTTGATGCGACAATTACATTATTTCAAGATGACAAAGAAGCTGCAGGCGATAGCGTACTTGCATTAATGTTACTTGAAAGTAGCCAAGGCAAAGAAGTAAAAGTTGTATGTAAAGGCCCCGATTCTGAGCAAGCTTTACATGCTGTTGGAGAATTAATAGCACAACGTTTTAATGAACAAGAATAAACAGTTATAAAAATAATGCTCGCATTACTAATGCCCCAACTAAAACAGATATATAAAATAAATACGGTTAGTGACGCCAGTTAACTCACCTCTCCCCATAAAGTAATATAAAAATTTATAAAGGACGCCAATGCCTGAAGCTTTTGAACAAGATTACCCACTACAGCAACTAAAACAGGTGACTAAGTCACTCAATAGTGGTCAATTTGTTCAAGTTAGGCGCATGCTCGCAAAAACAGCTCCTTGTGATACCGCATTATTATTAGAATCATCACCACATAAAATTCGCCGACTGCTTTGGCAGTTGGTTGATCCTGATGTGCAAGGCGATGTTCTTGAAGAACTCTCAGAAGATGTTCGTTTAGGCATTATTGCCCAAATGGAACCTAAGCACATTGCAGCCGCAACAGAGGATATGGGCCACGATGACTTAGGTGAAGTATTACGTAGTCTGCCGGACACCGTTTATAAAGACGTTGTTAGCGCGATGGACATTCAAGACCGTGAACGTGCAACACAAGCACTGTCATATCAAGAGCGTTCTGCTGGCGCGCTAATGAACACCGATACGGTGACCATTCGCCCTGATGTTACGCTTGATGTTGTACTTAGGTATATTAGGCTACGTGGCGAGTTACCAGAAGGTACCGATGACTTGTACGTTGTTGATAAGCATAACTGCTTTATAGGCGCTTTATCGCTGAGTACATTATTAACTAACCCGCCAGAAAAGATTGTTCGCGATTTAATGGATGAAGATTGTGAATCCATTCCAATCTCAATGGATGAAAGTGAAGTCGCGCAATTATTTGAACGTCATAATTGGATATCGGCCCCCGTAGTCGATGATAACGATCAGCTCCTTGGTCGTGTCACGATCGATGACATCGTTGACGTAATCCGAGAAGATGCTGAGCATAGTTTATTGGGCTTAGCCGGTCTTGATGATGAAGAAGATACCTTTGCGCCAGTACTAAAAAGCTCTAAAAAACGCTCAGTTTGGTTAGGTGTCAACTTACTAACTGCACTTGCAGCTGCTTTTGTAGCTAGCTTTTTTGAAGGTACTTTAGATGTGCTCCCTATTTTGGCAGTACTTAACGGCATTGTCCCTTCTATGGGTGGTGTTGCAGGTAGCCAATCATTAACGCTTGTTATTCGTGGTATTGCGGTAGGTCATATTAATCAAACTAACCAACGTTTCTTAATGATGAAAGAGCTTGCTATTGGCGCGTTAAACGGCGTTTTATGGTCGTTGTTAATAGCAGGTGTTATTGCCCTATGGCAGTGGGACTTTATGCTTGGTGGCGTACTCGCCTTCGCTATGTTTATGAACTTAGTGGTGGCAGGTGTTGCTGGTGCGAGTATCCCTATTATTCTTAAAAAGATGAATATAGATCCCGCTCTTGCAGGTAGTGTAGTTTTAACTACAATTACAGACATTGTGGGTATATTCGCCTTTTTAGGTACTGCTACCTGGTTGCTGGTTTAAATTAGAAACTTTTGCAAATAACTAAAGTAAAAAACACTTAGAGTAAAGCTGCAACTATGACAACGGATACCAAAAATAAAAAAGACACACCTAAAAAAACGCCAAAACAAAAAGGCTTATCAATATTAAAAAGTGTGTTGATATATGGTTTCATATTTTTCATCATTTATACTGCAGCCAATTGGTGGCGACAACCAGTCATGCCAGCCAACCCTCAATTGCAATTAACCAGCTATCAAGAGCAAAACATTGATCTAGCAGCAATGAGCCAAGATAAACCAACACTTGTCTATTTTTGGGGAACTTGGTGCCCTGTTTGCAGTATTACCTCCCCTGCTATAAACGAACTCGCAAACGAAAATAATTACCCTGTGGTGAGCATCGCAATAAAATCAGGTTCTGATCAAAAACTACATGAGTATCTAAATGAGCAAGGCTACAGTTTTACCACTGTCAACGATCAACACGGTGAGATATTTGCCGATTGGCAGGGGCAAGTCACGCCTTCCTATATAATTTTAAAAGATAATAAAATGACGCAAGGGCTAACAGGTATTCAGCCGTTATGGTCACTTAAATTACGTTTGTGGTTAGCATCAACGTTTTAAAAAACTAACTAGAAATATATAGGCTCTAAATACGCGCTATCTTAAGGGGCGTTTCTAAAAGCTCGCTCTTTATTACCTACAATAATATAGCCAATAAAGAGCAAGGTTTACTTAATTTACGCATTAAAAGAGTTTAAAAACCCTTAGCGTAATTAAACTAATCTACTAGTTATTAATAGATTGAATCACTAACGTGTACTTTGACGATTACCGCCTACTTTTGGTTTAGTGTTTGCCTTTTTAAATTGGCTAAAACCGGTATGTCGCGTTAGTGCAGGACGTCCGCCTTTACTGCCACCTTTACCTGCTTTTTCATCACGCCCTTCTTCAGGCACTAAACAGTTAGGCCCTTTACCAATTAAATTAGCTTTACCCATTTTACGCAGTGCTTCACGTATCATCGGCCAACCTGCTGTATCATGGTAGCGTAAAATAGCTTTATGTAATCTACGTTGGCGAGCACCTTTAGGTACTGGAACAACTTCTGTATTGTTTTTTATATTACGTAAAGAGTTCATTTCTGTGTGGTAAATAGTCGTCGCATTAGCCATCGGTGATGGGTAAAAATTTTGTACCTGATCAAGCTTAAAGTCGTTTGATTTAAGCCATAAAGCCATGTTTACCATGTCTTCATCTTTTGTCCCTGGGTGAGCAGATATAAAGTAAGGAATTAAATACTGCTTTTTACCGGCTTCTTTAGAGTACTTATCAAATAATTCTTTAAATTGATCGTACGCCCCCATACCTGGTTTCATCATTTTTGATAATGGACCATCTTCTGTATGCTCTGGCGCTATTTTTAAGTAGCCACCTACATGATGCGTTACTAATTCTTTAACGTAACGCGGGTCGCGTACAGCTAAGTCGTAACGAACACCAGAAGCAATCAATACCTTTTTGATACCCTTAACTTCACGTGCTTTTTTGTATAAGTCTATTGTTGGCGTATGATCTGTATCCATATGCTTACAAATTTCAGGATACACACATGATAAACGTCTACAGGTACTTTCTGCCTTTTTGCTAGTACAACGCAGTTTATACATATTTGCCGTTGGGCCACCTAAATCAGAGATAACACCAGTAAAACCGGGTACCTTATCTCTAATCTGTTCAATTTCTTCAATAATTGATTCTTGCGAACGACTTTGAATAATACGCCCTTCATGCTCCGTAATTGAGCAAAACGAACAACCTCCAAAACAGCCGCGCATAATATTAACTGACGTTTTTATCATGTCGTAAGCAGGAATTTTAGAGTCGCCGTAACTTGGGTGAGGAATACGCTGATACGGTAAACCAAACACAGCATCCATCTCATGTGTTTCTAATGGGTATGCTGGCGGGTTTACCCAAATAGAACGATCGCCGTGTCGCTGAAACAGTGCTCTTGCACAACCAGGATTTGTTTCTTGATGTAGAATACGCGAAGCGTGGGCGTATAAAGGTTTGTTAACACTTACTTGCTCATAAGCAGGTAACTTAACGTAAGTTTTTTCCCATGGCTTAGGTCGCGCAGGCTGAACCATAATCGGTTTTGCAGCTTCTGCTTTTAAATCTATACCGGCTTGTTTAAATTCAGATTTACTACAGCCAACATCATCAGCGCCGTATGGATTTGGAATTGGATCAATTTTACCAATTTTATCTATAGCGGTGGAGTCACTTCCACGCCAACCTGGTAAAGGTTCTTTTCTGATAACAGCCGTGCCGCGAATATCTTGAATAGTATCCATTGTTTCGCCTGCGGCAATACGGTGTGCAACTTCAACTAACGGACGCTCTGCGTTACCGTAAATTAAAATATCAGCTTTTGCATCAAACAAAATACTACGACGTACTTTTTCTTGCCAATAGTCGTAATGAGCTATACGACGAAGACTCGCTTCAATACCACCAATAACAATTGGTATTCCTTTGTATGCTTCACGGCATTTTTGCGAGTAAATCATTACGGCGCGATCTGGACGTTTACCACCTACGTTATCTGGCGTGTAAGCATCATCGTGGCGCATACGCTTTTCAGCTGTATAGCGGTTAATCATCGAATCCATGTTGCCAGCTGTTACACCAAAAAATAAATTCGGTCTGCCTAGTTCCATAAATGCATCTTTAGAGTCCCATGCTGGCTGGGCGATAATACCTACTCTAAAACCTTGCGCTTCAAGTACACGGCCAATTACCGCCATACCAAAACTAGGATGATCGACGTACGCGTCGCCACTAATTATTATTATGTCGCAGCTATCCCAGCCAAGTGCATCCATTTCTTCACGTGTAGTTGGTAAAAATGGCGCGGTGCCATAACATTCAGCCCAGTATTTAGGGTATGAAAATAAGGCGCGCTTAGCTTTGAGTGTGCTCATAATTGTGGCCGTAGAATAACAAAAGGCGCGAATTATACCCTACTAAATTGTTTATATATACAAAGTAGTCAAAGCATATCGCGCCTTAAATTCTAAATCGTTCATTATCTTGAATAATAAAAATAGCCTTTCTTAAGCGTTTATTTATAAGTTCGATTTTTAAAATAAGTATGCATACATAAAACACTCCCCAAATCTTTAAGCAATTTTACTGATTCTATGCTTCACATCTTATTGGTTCATTTTACAAAACCAAGAAATGTAGAATCAAAACTTTCAACAAGTGTATTTATTTCATAGCTTCATTAAAAATATAGCTCTAACAGTATTCATGCAACTAAGTAACAATTAATAAATTATTTTTGGTTTATAATCTAATTCATACTATAGTCCATTAATAAAAGTTGTTGTATTTCAGCTCAAAAAACGAATAAAGGTGTGCTTATTAAGCTATTAAAAATATTAATTAAAGGCGTACTGTTATTACTATTAGTACTCGTACTGGCAGGGCTGATACTCCCTCAAAGCTATAGTGTGAATAAAACAATTGAAATCAATGCAAATATAGAAGTAGTAAAGCCGCTTGTCACCGACTTTAGTCAATGGCAAAAATGGTCTCCGTGGGAAAAAGTAGACTCCAGCATACGCTTTTCTTTGGGCGAACCCAGTTCTGGCTTAGGGGCTCATCAGTCTTGGAAAGGGAAATGGGGTTATGGTGAAATGATCATAACTTCGGTAAGCCAAAATAAGATCAGCTTTAACATACTTTTAAATACTGAACATATTATCAGAGGAACATTTAATTTTAGTGAGCAAAACGGTATTGTTACTTTAATATGTAACATTGAAGGGCAAACAACCACTCCTTTAATATCTGGCTACACCGCAATTTTGAGCGAGTATGTGCTGCGCAATACAGTGTCTCTGGGATTAAATAACCTTAAAACTGTTGCTCAGCTTAGTCATTCACAAAGGACAATGCACAGCCATGACAGTCAAGACAGCACAGGCGAGAATTAATCTTGCCAACATCATCGAATCCTTACTTGGTTACCCTATAACAAAAGTAGGTAATAATGGTGTGCTACCTACTAATGAGCAAAGTTACGATATTAAGGGCCAAATTAAGCCGCTTTATCATATTAACAGTGAAAACTCTGTTTTAGCTCGCGCTCAAAAACGCCAAGATTTATTACTTATTAAACAACAACAAAATATAGAGTCAATTTTAGCAATGGCTATGGGGTTTTGCCCTGATGTAGCAAGTAGTAAACAGCCCGATGTTGATTGGGTAGAGCATTTTATAGCGCTGTGTGAAGATACTTCTAATGAATCAATGCAAATTTTATGGGCAAAAATTTTAACAGGAGAAACACTTAACCCTGGTACGTTTTCAATTAAAAGCCTACAAACCTTAAAACATATGACACAGCGAGAAGCAGACTCTTTGCAAAAATGTGTGTCGCTCTCAGGCTATAACGAAAAAGACGACAGCCACTTTATATTACTCGGCTTTTACAAAAAACCATCGTTGTTTGATTTGCTACGAAAAGGCAATAAAGTATCTTTAAATTTAGGAAAAACGGGTATTAGCTTTCCTGATATTTTAACGCTCATGGATCTTAATTTACTGTATAGAAAAGAAATTGAATCTGCAGTGCTTAAAGCAGGGCAAGAACTTACCCTTTCATTTTTATCGCAAAAAGTAACGTTAAAAGCAAAGAGTAGTGATTTGGTATTAAGCTATTACAAATTTACTCAAACAGGTGATGAGCTATCTAAACTCATTAATTTCCCTGTCAATAAGGTCTATAAGCAGTTGATTAATAATGCGCTAGAGGGAGAGTTTGATTTAGCGTGGCACGCAATAAAATAATATGCCACGCTTTGTTTAATTAGAAAATACTAATTAAAAATGAACCTGAATACCCGCAAATGGGCCAGATGCATCAATATCAGTAGTAATATCATCTACATCATCAAGTTCTAATACCATAGAGCGGTAACCGGCTTTAACAGCAACATCTACTGCTAGGTTATCAATAAGTTCCCACGCTACGCCTACTTGGTAATCTTGTACTTTGCTATCGTCAATAGCCAAAAAGCTACCTTCAAAAAATACACTTAAACCAGTAAATGGTAAGCCAGCTTCGGCACGGCCGTATGCAAGAGGAACAAAACCAGAGAAGTCTACAGTTTCAGTTTGAGAAAGATCTTCTTCACTATCATATCTTACTGTAATTTCACCGTCGAACTGCTTAACATTCAAACCTAAGTCAATTGAGATTAAATCGTTATCAAATATTTCGTAATAAAAAATATAATCAATGTGCGATAAATCACTAAGAGTATTTACTTCTCTACCTTTAGCAAAATTACTGCCATTAAAGCTAAACGTATCATCGATAACCGCAGAACCATTAAGCTCAAGCTCTGTGTACTTTAATTTGATATTTGGTACTAACGGCACTGGGTGCTCAAGCGCCGCGTAGTAACTTACAAAAGTCTCATCTTCAAAATCAAAATCTTGAGATGATTTATCTTTATAAGAAAATTGGCCATCGCTATCTGACTTCCATCCATCAACACCTACGTATAAACCTAGTAGAGTGTCAGCTTGCGCTGCCGGTGCTAAACATGCCATTGAAAGGGCTGCTGCTAAACAATACTTTTTCATTTTTTATCCTTGAGCTAGTAGTTCGCTAAGTTCGATTAAAGCCGCATTGGCTCTAGAAATATAATTTGCCATAACTAAAGAGTGGTTAGCAACATAGCCAAAACCATTCCCGTTTAAAATAAGTGGGCTCCATACTGTTTCTTGAGTTGCCTCAAGTTCACGTATGATTTGTTGAACGCTTACACGTGCATTTTTCTTTTCAAGTACATCATTAAAGTCATACTCTATCGCTTGTAAAAAATGTAGTAACGCCCAAGTAGCACCGCGCGACTCGTAAAATACATCGTCAATTTCTAACCACGGTGTTCTTACTTGCTGCTGCAGTGGAGCAAGAGTTGCTTGTTTATTAGATGAATTACCCGCTAAATCGGTGTTCACTTTTTCTTGGCCTACACTGGCACTTAAACGCTGGCTTAAACTACCTAAACGTTTTTCAGCTTCTTTAAGCCAACTACGTAAGTTATCTGCTCGTGCATAAAATTGACTATCACGCTCATGCTCGTTAGCAATTTGTCCACGGTATACCATTAAGTAGTCAATACCTTTTTGATACTCACCTTCAGCACTTGGCCATGCCCATGCTTCAGAGCTTATATTAAACTGTGGCTGCGCCTTTTTAAGTGCTTCATGTTCCGTAGACTGTGATTGCGAACGGCTAAAATCTTTTCGCATAGAAAGCGATAAATCACGTACCATTTCTAGTGCGCCATATTCCCACGCCGGCATATCATCCATAATAATACTTGGTGGTATTACATCATTTGATAAGTAGCCACCGGGTTTATCTAGTAAGGTATTTGCTACTGTAATTAATGTAGAAGTAGTTACGTAACCCGTAACTATTTTTTCATTACGAAGCTGCGCTTGCTCTTTGGCGTTTGCAACAACATCAAAACGTGAAGGCTCAGTGCTCCAATAAACAGCAATTGCGTAAAATATGATAAGCAGTAAAACAACTATTCCTGCTATTTTTCCTTTGTGTTGCGACATGTGTACTCCTAGTGATGAGCGTGTTGAGTAGATGGTTTTGACTGCGTAGCTTGCGCTTCAAGCGACACGACTTGAGCATTAGTGAACAAGCGATTACCGTCACTAAAATATAGCGTGAGTTTGCGTTCTTGCCCTACTTTTAATGGCTCTTGTGGTTCAAATACCATTAAATGATAACCGCCAGGTTGAAAACTGACACTTTCGTGCGCTTTAATTTCAACTGATTCAACTTGTTGCATTTTCATCATGCCGTCTACATGTGAATGCTCGTGTATTTCAACACGCCCTAAGCCATCAATAGTTGCCTTAGTTAAAGTTGCTGCGGCTCCACTGTGATTAATAAGGGTTAAATAACCTACTGTTGAAGTACTGCCAGGTAAAAACTCTCTTACTTGCGCGTTAGTTACTTCGAGCACAGCCACATCAGAACCATGATCATGCCCTGAGTGCGCCGCCAACGATGACGAAAAAAAACTAAATATTAATGCAGAAGCCATCGAAAAACATAGTTTCGTCATCATTCTTATCCTTATGAAAACTTTAAATTACAGGCTAAATTTAACATAGTTAACCTATAATCGTCAGTCAAATTAAGGATTAAGAGGCTACTTTTTTGTTATCGGCAACAAGCCAACACAACACTGCAACAAATAGTAACGGCCATGCAATCATTATAGATCCGAATAAAAGCGCTAAAACAGTCCCTGCTAATGCCACTACACCCGCACCAACTAATCCCATAGTAATTAAAGCCACTACCGCAACTACAGCAATAATTGCGGCCAAAACACCTACAAGCTCGAGCCCAGCCCAACTAATATCAGCAATCCATAACGGCAACTGCCAAGAATCAATCTGCACAAACGTTATTAAATCAGTAAACAGTAATAAATAGATAAATACACATACTGCCAAAGCTTTCATAGTAATTCTCCTTATACCAACCGGCTTATATATGAGGGCTATTTAACGATAAGAAAATTGCGCTATAACTAGGCAAAAATTTTTATACTTAGCTGTTCTAAATTAAAATTTTTAAGAACGTTATAGGGTGATTTAATTCGTTAAATTGTTCAAATATTTATGCCTGTTGCTATTAATACTCTTTATTTTCAAGGCAGCAATGCGCTATAAAATAACCAAGTGCAATTGCAAACGGAAAACTCAAAAATAATAAAATAGTAACTAGGCAGGTTGCCCAAACCGGAAAGTCCAATCTATGGGCTAAACCACTACACACACCCGATATTTTTTTATTCAAAGTATCTTTATACCAACCTTGTTGACGATTAAAGCTGTTCATAGCAATCTCCTAAGCAGTGTGTTTTAAATTAGTATTTAAGTTCGCTTTTAAGCGAGCCAGTTCAGCATCAATTTTTTCATTTTTAACTAACGACTCAATTTGGGCACTGGTAGAGCTTGCTGTATCAGTCAGCTCATAAGCCTCTACTTGAGCTTCAATACCTTCAACACGCTGCTCTATTTGTTCAAAACGAGACAACGCATGAGCTACTTTATCGCTTTGTAGTTGCGTACTGATTCGCCCTCTAGCAATAGCAACATTATGGCGTTGCATTAACTGAGCTTGCTTAGTTTTAGCCATAGCCATTTTTTGCTGCAGACGCTCACAATCAACCTTAATTTTTGCAATAGACTCTTGCAGTGTTTCTAGTTGAGTTTGCTTATTTTCAATGCTTTCGTTAACGCGCTGCTTTTCAAGTAAGGCAGACTTAGCAAGGTCATCACTGCCCTTCTCAACCGCACGTTCTGCTTTAATTTGCCAAGCTGCTAATTCTGTTTTTTTAGTATCAATTTGGCGATTAATTACTTTCTCTTCACACAATAAAGCGGCTGCTGTACTACGGGACTCATTCAATGCATCTTGCATCTCGGTAAGCATTAGGTTTAAAAGCTTTTCTGGATCTTCTGCTTTATCAAGCATGGCGACAATATTTGATTGAATTACATCATTTACGCGGTTAAATATTCCCATGGTATTCTCCTGTTGATTTTTAATTAATTTCAACAAGGAGATTCCAAGAGTTGTGCCAAGTTCATAAAAACAAGAATAAAGCATTTAAAATCATTATATTAAATAAAAACCACTCTAAATTTTAGTGACTTTAAGCTGAACAGCATAGAGTGTAATTGGCCAATAAATTATGATTTTGACTAATTTTTAGGATCAAAAAAGCCGCTATAAAGCTAACACCATTCAGTTAAGCATGCTTTGACTTAATGGTGTACCGAGTTTTTGAAATTCGAACGGTCCTACTTTTGGGCCGTTTTCTTTTTTCTGGAAGAATATAACGTTTCACTCGTTCTCGCA